>NZ_JBQKEH010000016.1:0-47373 GCF_052121415.1 Collinsella sp. LCP19S3_D5 | reverse complement strand
CCGATCTCCCGGGGCCGGCCGATCCGGCCCTCAGGGTATCGGGTTCCCACATTCATCCGCACATGTACGGATGAATGTGGGAGGTGTTCGGATAAAGTTGATAATCAAGGGGAGCGATGCAATTTAAAAAATGCCAAGTTTTTGGTTTGCACTTTGCGATTCCTCGTGTATACTGACTTTCGCATTTAACGGAGAGTTGTCCGAGTGGCCGAAGGAGCACGATTGGAAATCGTGTAGGCGTCAAAAGCGTCTCCAGGGTTCAAATCCCTGACTCTCCGCCAGTTAATTCCAAAGCAGGCCTTTGTGCCTGCTTTGTTTTTACCCCACGCGGAGGGGTGGCAGAGTGGTTGAATGCGGCGGTCTCGAAAACCGTTTGGCCTGTATAAGGTCACGAGGGTTCGAATCCCTCCTCCTCCGCCATTTTGGTTGAGAAAGCTCCCAACAAAGGGAGCTTTTTTGTTTTGAGTCCCTTACAAACAAATACGGCGGAGGAGGGGTTCGAACCCGCCAGGGCGTTCAACACCAACCCAGATCTCCAAACATGTACATCGCCCTCCAAAGATGTCAAAAAATGTCGTTTTTGGAGGCTGATGTACATGTTTGGAACCTGTGACCGCGCCCAGTCCCGACCGTTTACCGAGCAATGGGGTCACGACCTCCCACAACCATGTACTATGTACGGGCGTTTTCCAATCCAACTACCCAAAGGAACCCACCTTGCCCGTCATCGCCACTGTAATCGTTACCGCACACGCCTCGGATGCCATGGTTGCCATCCCGTTTTGGCTCGAGATGTTCGCTGTCGTCGCGGCGTCGATTTCGGGTGTACTGGTTGCGCGCGAGCACAAACTCGATCTGGTGGGCGCTGTCGCGCTCGCCGTGGTCTGCGGTCTGGGCGGCGGTCTTTTGCGCGATATGACGCTCCAGGTGGGCAACGTCTACATCCTTAACCAGCCCATGGCGCTTCCGCTGTCCATCGCCACGGCGGCCATCATCTACATCTTCCCTGCCATCGTCGACAAGCCCGACAAGCTCATCCCCCTGCTCGACATCATCTCGGTGGGTATTTATGCGGCAACCGGCGCAGATAAGGCGCTCGTGTACGGATTTGCACCGGTCGTGTGCATCATGATGGGCTTTTTCACCGCGGTAGGCGGCGGCATGCTGCGCGATGGTTTTATGGGTGTGGTGCCGGGTATTTTCCAGCGCACCAACTTCTATGCCATCGCGGCTATCGCTGGATCGGCAAGCTATGTTTGCCTTGTCATGAGCGGCCTGGTCAGCAAAGTCGTCGCGCTGGTCGTTTGCGTCGTAGTGACCATGGGCCTGCGCTGGCTCTCGCTGCGCTTTGACATCAAAAGCCCCACCGAGGACGATATCGCGCGTTTTCTACATCGTAAAAAATAGATAGCACGGCCCGGCCTATCGCAAGGTGACAGCCTATCCACAACCGGCCGCAGGCCCGATATCCCACGACACCTTACGTAGGCAATTGCCCATGCAGAATACTGCAACCGCGAGTTTCTTTTAGAGCGAAGGCGCAATGGGTACCATATTGGGCGTATGCAAATCACCAAGCAAAGGATTCACCATGCCTCACAACCAACCCGCGGCGGCGCAACGTCACAACATGCGCGGACACCTCATTATGGCCTTCGCGCTTATCGCGCTGGCGTTTACCGCGCTGCCTTCCATGGCATTCGCCGGCACCGACACCGCGGGTAATGTTTTCGTGTCCGACGGGGATTCCAGTCCATCCGGCGTCGGGGGCGATCTGTACTGGGCCGGTCAAAGCCTTAGCCTGGACGACGCGTCCATCGACCGCGATATCATCGCCGCCGGCGAAAGCCTGTCGATTCGCGACTGCACCGTAGGCGGCGCCGTTCGCCTGGCGGCGCGCACCATCGATATCGCCAAGACCACCATTGATGGAAGCGTGACAGTTGCCGCTCAGCACGTCGTACTTAACTCCGGCAGTACCGCCAATTGCTTCTATGCCGCAGGTGAGACGGTTGCCCTGCGCGGCTCCGCCAAGTCGGCAGCGCTCGCGGGCAGTACGGTAACCATCGACGGCACTGTCGATGGCGATGTTGAGGTCTGGGCCGACAAGCTGGTGCTCGGCAAAAACGCCAACATTACCGGTACCGTAAACGCTCATGTCTCACAGGATCCCGAACGCGCCGACGGCGCCAAAGTGGGAGCCCTCAAGATCGACCGCACCGAGAACGAGGATACCTCCACCATCAACGACGTCATCGGCGGCATCGTTGCCGCAGCTCTTTCCACCTGCTTTGTCGCGATTCTCCTTGAGCTTGTCTTTCCGCGTGCAACAGCCAGCGCGGCCGGCATGCTTCACCAGCACCCCGCCCCGCTGTGGGTGAGCGGTCTTTTGGGCACGGTAGCCGCCGTTCCCGCCATCTTGCTGCTCATCATCTCGATTGCCGGCCTGTCGCTCGCCGGAGCCCTGATGTGCGGCGTCATCGGCATCGCCCTGGTCTCGGCGGCCTTTGCGGGCACCGCGGTCGCACGCATGGTCGGGCACAGCCAGAACCGCTACGCCATGGCCGCCGTGGGCGGCGCCATCGCCGGCGCCCTTACGGCACTTCCCCTTATGGGCAACTTTATCAGCGGCGTAGCCTTCGTCTTTATGCTGGGCTATCTCATTCAGATCATCTGGCGCAGCGCCCACGTCAAACCGCAAAAGGCCCCCAACACCCCGGGCCTTCCCTCCGCCTAACCGCCAACCACCGCAAAGGTGTCCTTCCTCTTTGTGGTGGTACAAAAAGGGCGCCGGCCGCGATGGTCGACGCCCTTTCTTGTGAATGCTACAGAGCTCAGCGCTTATTTGTTGACCTGACCGGCGCGAACGGCAGCCTTCTTGCGATCGGTGGCGTTGAGCAGACGCTTGCGCAGACGGATGTTCTTGGGGGTGATCTCCACCAGTTCGTCATCGGCGATGTACTCCAGTGCCTCCTCCAGCGAGAAGGTGCGAGGCGGCACCAGCTGCACGGAGATATCGGAGGTCGAGGAACGCTGGTTGCCTAGGTTCTTGGTACGGGCGATGTTGACGACCATGTCGCCGGCCTTGCTGCGCTCACCCACGATCATGCCCTCGTAGCACTCGACACCCGGCTCAACAAACAGCTGGCCGCGCTCCTGCAGCGTGCCCAGGGCGTAGGCAACGGCTTTCTCGGTGGTCATGGAGATCATGGCGCCGTTCTGACGGTTGCCGATCTCGCCGGCGTAAGGACCGTACTCCAGGAAGGTGTGATAGAACACGCCCTCGCCGTGAGTGACGTTCATGATGCGGTTCTTAAGGCCCATGATGCCGCGGGTCGGGATCTTAAACTCAAGGTGCGTCACGATGCCCGAGGTGTCCATGCTGGTCATAATGCCGCCAGAGGTGCCAAAGACCTCGACGACCTTGCCCGAGTACTCGTCCGGGCACTCGACGACGGCCTGCTCGACGGGCTCCATCTTGTTGCCGTTCTCATCCTTCTTAAACAGAACGCGGGGACGGCCGACCTGGAACTCAAAGCCCTCGCGACGCATGGACTCCATCAGGACGGACAGGTGCAGAATGCCGCGGCCCGAGACCTCGACGCCGCTCTTGTCCTCGAGCTCCTCAATCTTCATGGTCACATTGTTCTCGGCCTCGTTGAACAGGCGCTCCTTGAGCTGACGAGCGCCCACAATGTCGCCATCGCGGCCGACGAGCGGAGAGGTCGAGGCCTCAAAGACGATGGACAGGGTCGGCGGATCGATCTCGATAGGCTCGAGCTCGACGGGGTTCTCGGGATCGGTGTAGACATCGCCGATGTCGGTGCGCTCGATACCCACGACGGCGGCAATGTCGCCGGCGCCGACTTCCTGGCACTCGGTGCGGCCCAGGTAGTCGAAGGTAAAGAGCTGCTTGACGGTAGCGGTGGCGCTGGAACCGTCGTTCTTGACGACCAGGATCTGATCGCCCTGGCGAATGCTGCCGGAGTACACACGGCCAATGCCGATGCGGCCGACAAAGTTGGAGTGGTCGATGGTCACGCACTGCATAGCGAGCGGCGCGGTCTCGTCAACCTCGGGCGCGGGCATGTCGTCGATGATCATGTCGAGCAGCGGGTACATGTCCATGTTGCCGTCGTTGGGGTCAAGGCGGGCAAAGCCATTCATGGCGCTGGCATAGACCACGTGCTCCATGGCAAACTCGAGCTGGTCGTCGGTGGCGCCCAGGTCGGCCATAAGGTCCAGACAGTCGTTGTAGGCTTTCTCGGGGTTGGCGCCCGGACGGTCGATCTTGTTGATGACGATCATGATCTTAAGGCCGGTGTCGATGGCGTGGCGTAGGACAAAGCGGGTCTGGGGCATGGGGCCCTCAAAGGCGTCGACCAGCAGCAGGGCACCGTCGGCCATGCGCAGCACGCGCTCGACCTCACCACCAAAGTCGGCGTGGCCCGGGGTGTCGATGACGTTGATCTTAACGTCCTTGTACTCGATAGAGATGTTCTTGGCGAGAATCGTGATGCCGCGCTCGCGCTCCTGGTCGTTGGAGTCCAGGACGCGATCCTCGACCTGCTGGTTGGCACGGAAGGCGTCCGTGGCACGCAGGAGCTTGTCGACCATCGTCGTCTTACCGTGGTCGACGTGGGCGATAATGGCGATGTTCCTCAGATTGTCTACGCGCATGTAGTTCCCCTATCTTCTATCTATATACAAACGGCACGCGTATGCGACCCGTCCAGCAACACAACGCTCGGCGGGAATATTGAGCCTTTTACCGAAAACTCGTTTATTTTAGCGATTCTAGATGAGAGGGGTTTCCTCACCTGCAGGTTCAGGGTCGCTCCACATAAAACCATCGCCGGCGCCCATGCCCTCGTACAGCACATATGCCGAAAAACCGCTCTCGAGCGTGGTCTCGAAGAAGCTAACGAGCAAAGCGTCGTGATATCCGCCCTCGATCTCCACACAGCCGGTGTAGCCGATGGCATAGCGGGCGATGCGGCCCAGGCCTTCGTCCTTGAGACCCATCTTGTGCTCGGAGATAAAGTTGGTGGCAGCCTCCAGGCATGCTTCCTCACCGTCCTCGTCGAGAGCCGCAAGATAGCGGTTGGAGGCGGCATCCTCGATCGCCACGACAACGCCCGGGTTTTCACCGGCGGCAAGGTCGTCCAAAAACGCACCGATCAGATCGCACACCATGGCGTCGAGCTCGGCGGAGACGTTACCGGCGTCCTGCATATCCTGTGCCATCTTTTGACCTTCCCATCGCATTCGGCGTCGTTATAACTCCTGTGCCTCGGCCGCGATTCTGGCGGCAGCGTCACGGGCGCGAACCATATCCGCCGCGCGCTTGTCGAGCACCTTGATCTGGTTGGTCAGCATTACCGCATCGACCACGCCCCAGATCACCAGGCCCGTCGAAATCGAAAACCCAAGCGCACCAACTGTACCACGAAGCCGCGACAAGATTACCGCGGCAAGCGCGGAGACAACAACCATCTTGATATAGGAGTCACGGCGCTCGCGAAGAGTGCGAGCCTGCGTCACATACGCAATGCGCGCGGCCTCAAATGCCTCGGCGCGCATATGGGCCTCACGCGCGATAGCGGCTGCTTCGGTCGACACACTGGCACCCATCAGCGCTCGCCGTGCATCGTGCTCAACCGACATTTAGAAATCATCGGGCGAGAGGGTGTGGACAAACTCGTCAAACTTCTCGAACTCACTCTCGTCGTCAACCTCGTCGGCAAGCGGAGAGACGGTGCCCAAGCGATTCATGATGTCGTCCTCCACAAACATGGGGGCATTGCTGCGCACGGCAAGGGCGATAGCGTCGCTCGGTCGTGCGTCAAGCATACGCTCGCCCCTATCGGTGTGCACGACGACCGTCGCGTAGAACACCGGCGGCTCGGCGCGCACGATCTCGATACGCTCGATCTTCGCTCCCACCACTTCGATGGTATCGAGCAAAAGATCGTGGGTGATGGGGCGATCGGTGCGGCCGGTATCGATACCGCGGCTGATGGCCGCCGCCTCGTAGGAACCGGTCTGGATGGAAAGAGAGCGCAGCGGCGCGGACGAATCCGACTTACGGCAACGCTCGCGCAAGACGATCAGCGATGGCACGGGACCGGCGGCCATGACGATGGTCTCTATGTCGACACGAACCATGGAACACCTCCGGTACGTTGTGATTGGCATGCGCGGCAGCTCCGCCGCATTGAATAGCTATACTACCCAAACTTTCGCACCGCACACAAAATCAAAGTAGTTAATTTGGGACGGGGCTATTTTGACTACTTTTGTTGGATTAGAAAAAAGCCCCGAGGCAATACCCCAGGGCTCTTAACGTTTTGATGGTGGACCTGACAAGATTCGAACTTGTGACCTCCCGGTTATCAGCCGGACGCTCTAACCAACTGAGCTACAGGTCCATCATGGTGGAGGTTAGGGGGATCGAACCCCTGACCTCAGGCTTGCAAAGCCCGCGCTCTCCCAGCTGAGCTAAACCCCCACGGAGACAGTAATAAACACCCCAGCGGCGACTCGGCTCTCGCTGGGGTGTTTATTGCGAAAGAAAGTGGTGGACCTGACAAGATTCGAACTTGTGACCTCCCGGTTATCAGCCGGACGCTCTAACCAACTGAGCTACAGGTCCATCGCGCAAGGGATATATTAGACGAGTCATTACGCACGCGTCAACAACTTTTTTGAAAATCTTTGAAGGGTGTCGGCCCCGGCTGCCCGGCGTGGGGTTCAAAGATTGTCAAAAAAGCGGTCGGCGCGCAGTGCGCCGACCGCCGATATATGGGGTCTGATGATTTTTACCAGCTAGGGCCTCTTACTCGTCTAGGAGATCTTCTGGCATGTCGTTGCCGTCGCCTGGGTCGACTGGGGCCTCTTCGGTGACGTCTGCGGTCTCGGCACTTTCGCCCTCGGGCTTCTCTTCGGCGGCCGTCATGCGGGCAACGGCGCACACGCGGTCGTCATCGCTTACGGTCATCATCTTGACACCCTGCGTGGTTCGACCGGTCTGGCTGATCTCGTCGGTCTTGACGCGAATGACCGTCGCGCCCTCCGTCACGATAAACAGCTCGTGCTGCGGGCCGACCGCCTTCATGGCCGCAAGGTTGCCCTTGCGCTCGGTCATTTGGATGGTGTAGACCCCCTGGCCGCCGCGGTTTTGCTCCGGATAATCCGAGACCGGCGTGCGCTTGCCGTAGCCGCACTCGGTAATGACAAACAGGTCGCCCTCGCCGTTGGTGACCTCCATGCCCAGGACACTCACGCCGTCCTTCATGCCAATGCCGCGGACACCGCTGGTGTCGCGGCCGGTAGCGCGAACCTGGTCCTCGGGGAACATGATCGCCTTGCCCGCAGTGGTGGCCATGATGATCTTGTCGCCCTCGCGCACGCGGCGCACGGCGAGCAGCGCGTCGTCGTCCCTCAGGTTGATGGCGATGAGGCCATCGCGGCGGCTGCGATCATAGGCGCTCATCACGGTCTTCTTGACCATGCCGTTCTTGGTGGCAAACATCAGGTACTCATCGGCGGGGAACTCACGACAGCTAATGACGCTCGCGATCTTCTCGCCTTCCTCAAAGGGAAGCAGGTTGACGATTGCGGTGCCGCGCGCCTGGCGCGTACCAACCGGCAGCTCGTGCACCTTCAGACGGTAGACCTTGCCCTTGCTCGAGAAGAACAGCACATACTCGTGGGTGGACGCGATAAACATCTCGTCGATAACGTCGTCCTCTTTAAGGTTGACGCCCGACACGCCCTTGCCGCCGCGCTTCTGGGCGCGGTAAGCGGCCACCGGGATACGCTTCACATAGCCGGTGTGGGTGATGGTCACGACCATGTCCTCGTCGGCGATGAGGTCCTCGACGTCCAGATCCTTCTCGACCTGGCTGATCTCGGTACGGCGCTTGTCGCCAAACTTCTTGGAGATCTCGCGCATCTCTTCCTTGATGACGCCCAGAATCTTCTCCTCGTGCGTCAGCAGGTCCTCGTAGTAGGCGATAGCACGGCGCAGGCCGTCCAGCTCTTCCTGGATCTTGTCGCGCTCCAGGCCGGTCAGGCGACGCAGCTTCATCTCGAGGATGGCCGTGGTCTGCTCGGGCGTAAAGCCAAAACGCTCGATCAGGCGGCTACTGGCCTCGGCATCGGTCTGCGAGGAGCGGATGATGCTAATGACCTCGTCGATATGGTCGAGGGCCATAAGGTAGCCCTCAAGGATATGTGCACGGGCCTTGGCCTTTTTAAGGTCAAAGTGGGTGCGGCGGGTGACTACGTCAACCTGGTGGTCGATGTAGTGCTGCAGCATCTCGCGCAGGCTCAGGCATTTAGGAACGCCATTGACGAGCGCCAGATTGTTGGCACCAAAGGTGGTCTGCAGCGAGGTGTACTTATACAGGTTGTTAAGTACGACCTGCGGGATAACGCCCTTCTTGAGCTCAATGACCAGACGGATGCCCTTTTGGTTGGACTCGTCGCGCATATCCGAGATGCCCTCGATGCGCTTGTCGTTTACGAGCTGGGCGATTTTCTCCTGCAGGGTGCCCTTGTTGACCATGTAGGGAATCTCGGTAAAGACCAGGCGGCTGCGGCCGGTCTTGGTGGACTCCACATGGGCCTTGGCACGCACGGTGATGGAACCGCGGCCGGTCTCGTAGCTCTGCCTAATGCCGGCGCTACCCATGATGATGGCACCAGTGGGAAAGTCCGGGCCGGGCATAATCTGCATGAGCTCGTCGACGGTGGCGTCGGGGTTGTCGATCAGGTAGCAGGTGGCCTCGATCGCCTCGGTGAGATTATGCGGGGCGATATTGGTGGCCATGCCTACAGCGATGCCTTGGCTGCCGTTAACCAGCAGGTTGGGGAAGCGTGCGGGCAGTACCACGGGCTCGGCGAGCGACTCGTCGTAGTTGGGCTGCCAGTCGACGGTATCCTTCTGCAGGTCGCGGAGCAGTTCCATGGCGGGCTTTGCCAGACGGCTCTCGGTGTAACGCATAGCTGCGGCACCGTCGCCGTCGATGTTGCCAAAGTTGCCGTGGCCGTCGATAAGCGGCGTGCGCATGGAGAACCACTGCGCCAGACGAACCATGGTCTCATAGACCGCGGAGTCGCCGTGGGGGTGGTACTTACCGATAACTTCGCCGACCGTCCAGGCCGACTTCTTGTGCGGGCGGTTGGGGTAGATGCCGCTCTCGTTCATGGCGTACAGGATGCGGCGGTGCACCGGCTTTAAGCCGTCGCGCACGTCCGGCAGGGCGCGTGCCGTAATGACCGACATCGAGTATTCGATAAACGACTGCTTCATCTCGCGGCCAAACTCCGAAATCTGGAGCTGGCCGCCGTTGATGTCCTCGCCGGCCGAGGCACCGCGATCGACCGCGCCAAAGCTCTCCTCGAGCTCGGCGTCGTCATCCTCTTCCTCTTCATCCTCGACATCGGGGTTGTAGGAATCCGGATCGCCATCCTCGCCCTGCTCGGCGCGGGCGAGCAGGCGCTTCAGATCATCGGGCATACCGGCGTCGCCGGCCGCGTCCATACCCTCGTTGTTGTTGATATCGTCTGCCACGTTACCTCCTCATGGTTTGCGTGGTCCATTAGTTCCCTACCACGGAGACGGCTTTTCCAGGTGCCGCAGATTCGCCCGAAAGAGGAGGGAAGCGTACTTGGATACGCAACCGACGATTGAGGGCGAAGGTGCGGTGGCTGGGAAAGCCGAACAGGTTAGGCATCTAAGAAGCGTGCATCATGCGCATGCTTTTCAATGTACTCGCGGCGATAGCCCACCTCGGAACCCATGAGCTCGCGTACGGCACGGTCCGCCACCACGGCATCCTCGATCGTCACGCGCTGCAAAATGCGGGTCTTGGGGTCCATCGTCGTCGAGGCAAGCTGCTTGGGGTCCATCTCACCCAGGCCCTTGTAGCGCTGGACGGTATAGCCCTTGCGCTTCTTGGTGATCTTGCCATCCTTGGCCTTGCCGTCCTCGTCGGTGTCGTCGGGGTTCAGGCCCAGGCTCTGAATGGTGTCACGCAGGATCTCGTCTTCGGGCTGTCGGCCGTTGGGATACACGTAGTGGATCTTGTTGCGCACCTTAATGCCAAAGATGGGCGGGCAGGCAACATAGACATAGCCGGCATCGATCAGCGGACGCATGTACTTGTAGAAGAACGTCAGCAGCAGGATGCGGATATGCGCACCGTCGACATCTGCATCGGTCATGATGATGATCTTGTGGTAGCGCGCCTTGGTGATATCGAAGTCGCCGCCGTCGCCGGCGCTCGTCGTGACGCCGCAACCGATCGCGGTGATCAGCGACTGGATGGTGTCGCTCGAGAACGCACGATGGTCGCCCACGCGCTCGACGTTCAGAATCTTGCCGCGCAGGGGCAGAATCGCCTGGATGTCTCGGCGACGGCCGTCCTTGGCCGAACCGCCTGCCGAGTCGCCCTCTACGATGAAGAGCTCGGTCAGCTCGGCATCGCGCACCGAGCAGTCGGCGAGTTTGCCGGGCAGCGACGCCGTCTCGAGCAGGCTCTTGCGACGGGTCGCCTCGCGCGCCTTGCGGGCGGCGCAGCGGGCCTTGCAGGCCTGCTGCGCCTTCTTGACGATCTCGCGGGCGGGCTTGGGGTGCTCCTCGAGGTAGTCGGCAAGACCGTCGGTCACGATCTTGAGCGTAAGCGCGCGCATGTAGGAACTACCGAGCTTGGCCTTGGTCTGGCCCTCAAACTGCGGATCGGGCAGCTTGACCGAGATGACGGCCGAGAGACCCTCGCGCACGTCGTCACCGCTCAGGTTGGCCTCTTTCTCCTTAAGCAGGTTCTGCTTGCGGGCGTAATCGTTAATCACGCGGGTGAGGGCGGTGCGGAAGCCCTCAAGGTGCATGCCGCCCTCGGGGGTGTAGATGTCGTTGGCAAACGACATGACGTTCTCGCCATAACCGGCGTTCCACTGCAGGGACACCTCGACCTCGCCCATCTTGGCCACGGGCGCATCCGGGTCCGATTTGCCCTCAATGTAGATGGGCTCCTTAAAGGCCTCGGGGACGTCCTTGCCGTCGTTGAGGAACTTGACGAAGTCGATGATGCCGCCCTCGTAGCAAAACTCCTCCACGCGGGGAGCCGCCTCGCGCTCGTCAGTCAGCACGATTTTGAGGTTCTTGTTGAGAAACGCCGTCTCTTGCAGACGATTGTGCAGTGTATCGAAATCGTAGACGCAGGTCTCGAAGATCTCGTCGTCGGGCCAGAAGGAGACGGTGGTGCCTGTCGAATCCGAGGTGCCCACGACCTCCATCTTCTTGACGGTCTTGCCGCGCGAGAATTCCATCTCGTAGATATTGCCGTCGCGGCGCACCTGTACGACCACGCGCTTGGACAGGGCGTTGACAACGGAGATGCCCACGCCGTGCAGACCGCCGGAAACCTTATAGGCCGAGTTATCGAACTTACCGCCGGCGTGAAGGATCGTCATGACGACTTCGAGCGTCGGAATCTTTTTGACAGGGTGCTCGTCGACGGGGATGCCGCGCCCGTTATCGACGACCGTAATGGAGTTGTCGGCGTGGACCGTCACCTGAATCTCGGTGCAGAAACCGGCCATGGCCTCGTCGACGGAGTTGTCAACGATCTCCCACACCAGGTGGTGCAGACCGCTGGCGCTCGTCGAGCCGATATACATGCCCGGGCGCTTACGGACGGCTTCGAGACCCTCGAGGATCTTAATTTCGCCGCCATCGTAATCGTTTTCGCTTGCCACACGTCCTCCTTCGGTTAAGAAAATCTGTATAGCCTTACTATTTTATCGTAAAAAATACCCTCGGGGACGAGGGTATTTGCCTATACAAGGCCACCAGATGCGATTTAAGACTCTTTTTTGCTTTGCACGCCCTTGGCCCACTCGGCACTGGCCCTCATGGCGTTCTGGAGAGCCTCACGCAGTTTTTGGTCTTCGATGGGCGACACCTGGCGCTCGATCTCGGCACGCTCGGCTTCATTCAGATCGGCATGCGGCGCGGGCGGGCGCTCGGGCGCGACCGGGCGCAGGCGCTCTTTTGCCGCGGGCGGCGTGTGGCCGGGGCGGGTCGTCTTAAATACCAGGCCATCCACATGCGCGCCGGCACGCTCCATGCGTGCGCGGATTATCTCGCGCAAAAGCGTCATCTCCTGTGTCCACGAGGGCGAATCGAGATACACCAGCAGCTCGTTGGACTCGGGAAGATAACGCAGCCCCGTCACATGCCGGCCCTCGCGCGTGCCCGAGCACACCGCGTTCCAAGCACGGTAGACCGCACGCGATTCCTCGGCGGCCTCCATTTGCGCACGACGCTCGGGCGTAGCCGACGCCAAGATGCGCTGGCGCTCGGCACCCAAAAAGTCACTGAAGGCAGCCGTGCCGTTCTCACGCTCGTAATTAGCATGCCTCACCCATGCTCACCACCTTGGCTCGATCAAGCAACTCATCGGTAAAGTATCCCAAATTGGTGGTGGTTATGACTGTCTGGATGTCGTCGCCGATCAGCTGCAAAAAAGCGGCGCGGCGATCGCCGTCGAGCTCGCTCATCACGTCATCCAAAAGCAGCAGCGGGGCGGTACCCAGAATATCGCGGGCTACGGCCACCTCGGCCACCTTCCAGGCCAGGACCAACGTACGTTGCTGACCCTGACTGGCAAACGAGCGGGCCGAGCGGCCGGCGACCGAAAACTCAATCTCGTCGCGGTGCGGACCCACGAGTGTCACGCCGCGGCGGATTTCCTCGTCGGCGCGCTCGTCGAGCGCCGCGAGCATGCGCTCGTATGCCCAGCCCCTCAGCTCCTCGCGGTCATCGGTCTGGGGCAGCTCTCCCAACGTGGACGCATAGGCCACATCGGCCTCCTCCCCGGACGCAACCAGCCCGTAGGCATTGCGCACGTGGGCGTCCAAGCGATCGAGCAGGGCCAAGCGGTGCACCAGCAGGGCCGATCCGGCGCGGGCAATCGACTCATTCCACGCACCGAGCATCTCACGGCAGCGCCATGTCTCTTTGAGCAGGGCGTTGCGCTGCGTCACGCAGCGGCCATAGGCGCTTGCCAGATCGGCATAGCGGGCGCTCAGCTGCACACCAAAGTCGTCGAGCGCAGCGCGACGCACGCTGGCACCGCGCTTAACCATATCCAGATGATCGGGGCAGAACAAAACACTCGGCAGCACGCCGCGCACACCAGAGGCGGCACATCGCTTGCCGTTGCGGCTAAACGAACGCTTACCGTCCTCCACGCATAGGCCCATGTCCAGCACGCGGCCATCGCCCTCGAGCCTAAGCTCGGCCTTGCACAAACCCGTGCCGTCGTGCACAAGCTCGACGGCAGTGGAATGCCTAAACGAGGCGCCGCTCGTTAGCAGCTGCAGCGCCTCTATGAGGTTGGTCTTTCCCGCCGCGTTGGGCCCCGCGAGCACCGTCACGCCATCGCTCAGTTCCAGGCGATAGCTATCGAAGCTGCGGTAGCGCGCGACGGAAAGATCGCGGGCGAACATGGCCATAGGGCGCCGCTAGATGCGCACCGGCATGACCAGGTACAGATAGTTGATCTTGTCGTAGGACTTAAAGATGCCGGCCTGCGAGTAGCTCTTGAGCTCCAGCGTGATCTCCTTCTCCTTGGACAGGGCGTTGAGACAGCCAAAGATGTAGTGGTAGTTAAAGGCAATGGTGCCCGACTCGCCCTCGGCCTCGACATCGATCGTCTCCTGCGCCAGATCCTGGTCATTGGAGATGGAGGACAGGCCCATCTGGCCGTTCTCGACATCGATCTCAAACTTGACGGCGGGGTTGGCGCTCGCGATGACCGCCACGCGCTTGAGGGCGGCATTAAAAGCCGCCACGTCGATCTTGACGCTCGTTACGCACGAATCGGGGATGAGCTGCTTGTAGTTGGGATACACACCCTCTATGCGGCGCGACACGTAGGTGGTGTTGCCGGCTTCAAAGACAACCTGGGTGTCGGTGGCACCGATCATAATGGTCGCCTGGCCCGCCATGATGCTCAGGGCGTCGTTGAAGGCATCGGCCGGCACGTTGAGCTCAAAGGAGCCCTCGAGCGTCGAGGTCTCCACCTGCGTATCGCACACGGCCAGACGGAAGGAGTCGGTCGCCACCAGGCGCACGGTGTTGTTTTCGACTCTCATATGCACACCGCCCAGGATGGGGCGGGCCTTGTCGGTCGAGGTGACGCGCCACACGCGGCTGACCATCTCGGACAGAATGTCGGTCGGGAGCTCAACGGCGCTCTCGATGGCATAGGCCGGGAACTCGGGGAAATCGTTGGCATCGAGCGTATTCAGGCGGAAGGAACTCTTCTCGCAACCGATCAGCACCTGGCGCTCCGAAAGCTCAAAGGTAACTGGGGCATCGGGAAGGGTCTTGGTGATGTTGGAGAGCATCTTGCAGGGGATTACCATCTCACCTTCCTCTTCCACATGTGCCGCGATGCGGTGACGAATCGAGATAGTGTAGTTAGAGGTCTGGAATTCCAAGATGCCGTCTTGTGCCTTGATGAGCACGCCCGACAGAATAGGGAGGGTGGATGCCGAAGCGACACCCTTCATGACGACGCCGATTGCTTGCGTAAGCGAGCTCTGGCTGACGGTGAACTTCATCTTTTAATACCTTTCTATAGATATAAATATCTTAATAATAGTAATAGTACTGACGAAACTGTTGATTACTCCCAAACATGCAGGTCAAACCCAAAAAGAGAATCGACAGTTCCCTGTGTGCAACAGGGGTCGTTTTCCACGTTCAAAACCTGCGCAAAACTTTTCATCGGAGCGGGCTGGGTTTTAGACACCTTATGCCCGCGGTTTCGACAAGTTTTCAACAGGTGTGCCTATTTCCCTACGAGCGCAGTGTAATTTTGTCTCGTAGCGATTTGAGGTCCTCGGTCACGGTCCGGTCTTCCTGGATCATCTTCTGGACTTTTTTGTAGCTCGTGCTGACGGTCGAGTGGTTGCGGTTGCCAAACTCCGCACCCACGGCGGTGGTTGTCATCTCGCACATCTCGATCGCTAGGTAGATGGCGATATGGCGCGCCTTGGCGATATTGGCATTGCGGCGCGGACCAATGAGCTCCTCATGCGTCACGCCGTACTGCTCCTCGATAACAGACTGAACTGTCTGCACGCTGATCTTTTTGGCCGACGTGTCGAAGTACTGGCTGGCGATGGCATCGATGTCGTCGAAGCTCAGCTCGCTACCCTCGCGCTCGCGGTCGCCCGCCTCCCCGGCGCAGCGCTCGCAGAAGCTCTCGAGCTCACGGATGTTGGTGCCTGATACCTCCGCCATATGTTTAAAGTGCTCGTCGGTCAGATGTCCGCTGTCGCCACCGTAGGCCGCCAGCAGCGAGTCGTCGCCCGCCTCGGGCGCCGCCGCGATCGTGTTCTCGTAATAGCGCTGCAGAATCTTGTACTTCATCTCGTAGCTGGGCTCTGCTACCAAGCAGAGCATGCCAGCGTTAAAGCGGCTGGTCAGACGCTCGTCCATGTTCAGGTCCTTGGGCGCACGGTCTGCGGCAATCACGACCTTCTTGTTGTTGCGGATAAACTCGTCCATGAGCTGGAAAAAGTAGTCTACGCTCGCGCGCTTGCCGATGATGTTTTGGATGTCATCGATGATGAGCACGTCCACGCCGTGGTATGCCTGCATGATGGGAGCGTTACTCTTCTTTTGGCGGTCGAATTCTGTCATCAGATCATCGATGTATGCCTGTGAGTTGGCGTATTTCACTTTGATCTCGGGCGACTTCTCGGCGAGCTCGTTTTTGATGGCGAGCAGCAGGTGGGTCTTGCCTAAGCCCGATTTGCCATAGATGAACAGGGATGTGCAAGTACCGCGTTCGTCTGCGAGTGCGGCGAATTTAAGCGCCGAACGATAGGCGTGGCTGTTTTCGGGGCCGTAGACAAAGTTTTCGAAGGTGAATTTTGAGTTGGCTACGAGGGGTGCGCCATCGGCGTCCTGCTCGCCCGGCGCCGCAGCCGCAGGCACGCTCACAGGCGATGTCGAGGCTGGTTTTGCGCTCTTGGCGGGTGTCACGCCCTTCATCTGATTCATCATGCGGCGGAAATCGTCGGCCGACAGCGTGTTTTTGATCGCGATGCCCGGTTCTTCGCCCGGCGCCGCGTCGTGCGCGACGGGCATGTGTGAAACGCTGGGCGCGGTTGCTATCGGCACGGCTGTTGCGTGGGGCATGGTTTCACGGGAAACATCGCCCGCATTGGTCTCCGGGGCCGTCACGGGGGCGGCGGTCGTCAAAGGGGGAGTGACGGGTGCCGCCCCCGTGACGCCTGTCGTGGGACCCTGCGGTGCCACGATGTTGAGCGCGATCGGCGCAAAGGCAATCTCTTCTAGGTAGTGCTCGATAGTCGGCTGGTGCTTTTTGAGCTGCGCAATGGCAAAGCGCGACGGTGCCTCGATGGTCAAGGTATCCTCGGTCAGGCTCACGGCACGCGATTGCCCCAACATGTTGATGAGGCGTGCATCTTGGCCGTCGCGCTGGCAAAAGGCGATGGCATCCTCCAGGATGATGCTTGCTTCCTCGTCCACTGTCTCTCCCGTTCCTTAACTTTGGGCACGCACGCGAGCGCTGCCGAGTTCGGTCAGATGGTATTTCTGACCGTGTTTGATTACCAAGCCGGCCTGCGCCAAGTCATTGAGTGTGCGTGACCACGTGGGTGCGGAGTTTCCAAATGCTCGCGCCAGGTCGGTGGCGCCGCACTCTTGGTTTTGAGCCAGATATCCCAGCGCCGCGTTGCCGCGCTCGCTCACAAATACGTCCGGTTGCGGCTGTGCGTATTGATTCGCCGCATTAGGATACATCATTTGAGCTGCTGGTTGTTGAGAACTCTGCATGGTTGGCATCGGCTGTTGAAAACTTTGCGGCCACTGTTGGTATGGCTGCGGCGGCATCTGCTGGGCCCAGGGATGGTACGGCTGCGGCATCTGCTGATACGGCTGCTGATAACCCTGGGGGTACTGCTGCATATATTGCTGGGGGTATCCCTGCTGCGGCATATATTGTCCCGGATATGCCTGCGGGTACGGTTGGAAGCCCATCTGCCGAGCTCCTTGCATGCCCGCCACCTGCTGCATCGCGGCTGCATCCAAATCGGCCGGGACCATGGACTCCGCCGAGCCTTGAGTTGTCGTCTGTCCCGCGGGCTGGGGGTCCTGCATGGGCGGCATGCCGGGTTGATGCATCTGCTGCGAAACCATGGGCTGTTGCAGTGGGGGCGCGGCCATGGTTTGCTGCGGAGTCATCATTGCTTGCTGCGGAAATGCTCCCGGCAGTGGGTATTCCTGCTGCTGGGCATCGGGGCGCACGGCTGCCCCGCGCCCTCCCGCGCGCTCAATTTCCTGCACGCGCTTGGGGTCGAGGCTCACCGTGACCACGGTGCCGTTGCCCATGTTATCTTCGATGGAGACTGCCCCGCCGGCGTTTTCCAGGTATTCCTGCACCATGGGAAAACCTGCCCCGGTGCCGCGTATATACCGCTTCATCTTGCTGTTTGCGCTGGTGACGCCAAAGTCGAAGGCGCGCTCTTTGTCGTCGATGCCCGGACCTTGGTCGGCAAAGCGGATAGTTTCCCCGCCGTCCAGGATCGAGATAATGGGCTCGGCAAAGTGGGCGTGGATAAAGTTTTCGACAATCTCGCGGATAACCATGAGCGAGATGTGTCCGCCTTGCTCTTTCATGCACTGGTAGACGGTGTTAGTCGTCTCTTCCAGATACGTGCGGATGTCTTGCGGCTCGATGACGATCACGCGCGGGGTCGAAAGCATGTCGTCATAGACGGCGATGCGCGCCGCATACATGGTTTTCGGTGTCTGTTTCGATGTCTGCTCGCCCTCTTCGCGCTCTTCGCGTACGCCGTTGATGTGCTCGTTGTCGGGTGCCGGGTCACCGGAATCGACCATGGTGTAAAAGTCGTCAGACATGCCGCTCGCAATCTTTCAAAAGGTTTCGGATAAATAGTAGCTCACCGCGCAATGTTTCTCATCTTTCGACAAGTTTTCAAAACATGTTGAAAACTTTGGAAAATGGGCGAAAAGTTCTCAACATTGCCAACATGACCTGTTGAAAACTCGGTGAAATATCGTGAAAAGTTGAACTCATACTCAAAAACTCATCCGGCTTATGGCGGAACCGTGTGAACTGCGCAACCTTTTACCTTTGATTTCTTGACATTTGAACATTGATTTCCCTACAATCTTCAAGCTCACGTGTCTATATCTGCGTCCGCGCCCTCGCGGACACTCGAAATGCAGCAGGAGGAACTTAAGATGAAGCGTACGTATCAGCCTAATAAGCGTAAGCGTGCCAAGACCCATGGCTTCCGTGCCCGTATGGCCACCAAGGGTGGTCGTGCCGTGCTCGCCCGTCGCCGCGCCAAGGGCCGCAAGCGTCTCACTGTCTAGCAGCGATACACACATCTCGCATGAAGACTATTAAGTCTCGGCAAGATTTCGAGCATGTGTTCAGTCGGGGGCGTCGTTTCAATCATCCTCTGATTCGAATGACCATATGTGAATCGGTTGGCGAAGGCGACTCTGGAAGGGTCGCCTTCGTTGGTGCTAAACGACTCGGTTGCGCAGTTGTGCGCAACCGTTCTAAGCGTGTGATGCGCGAGGCCGCCCGCAGCTGCGGATTTCCCGTTGCGGGTTATGACATCATCTTGTTCGCGACCCCCAAGACGAGGATCTCGTCGCCGGAGGAGATGAACGAGGCATTGCGTTCGCTTGTGATACGCGCCGGCGTTGCCGGGGAGGAGCGATGAGCAATCACGTTTTGCGACGTGTTGCCATCGCTCCTATTCGCATATATCAACAGGTTATTTCGCCCTTATTGCCTGACGCCTGCATTTATTATCCAACGTGTTCTCATTACGCCGTCCAGGCTATCGAGAAATACGGTGTTTGTAGAGGCTGCTGGCTTGCCGTGAGGCGCATCGCTCGCTGCAATCCCCTGCACGTCGGCGGTTATGACCCTGTGCCCTAGCGGGCACTCGCTATCGGAGGAAAAATTACATGTGGGATTGGATCGTTAACATCCTTTTCGAGCTGCTCAAGCTCATCCAGACCTTTGCGGTCGACTGGGGCCTGTCCATCATTATCCTGGTGGTCATCGTCCGTCTGCTGCTGACGCCGCTCATGCTCAAGTCGACCAAGTCGACGGCCCGTATGCAGGTGCTGCAGCCCAAGATGCTCGAGATCCAGGAGCGCTACGCCGACGATCCCCAACGTCAGGCCGAGGAGATGCAGAAGTTCTACAGCGAGAACAAGTTCAATCCGCTGTCCGGCTGCCTGCCGCTTCTGATTCAGATGCCTATCCTCATCGCCCTGTTTACGCTTCTGCGCAACCTGCCGCATTACTTTAACGAGGGCACCTTCTCGTTCTTCAACATTCTGCCCGATCTGACTACCACGCCGAGTGCCTCTTTTGCCGATGGCTTTATGGTCGCACTGCCTGCGCTGGTTTGCCTGATTCTGTTTGCTGTCCTGACCCTGATTCCGCAGCTGTACATGTCGCGCAATCAGACTGGTCAGCAGGCCCAGAGCATGCGCATGATGGCCGTCGTCATGACCGTCATGATGCTCTGGATGGGTTGGAGCCTGCCCGTTGGTGTTCTTTTGTACTACGACGTGTCTTCTGCCTGGCAGGTCATCCAGCAGATCTTTGTGACGCAGAAGGTTATCGAGAAGGCTAAGGCCGAAGAGGAGGAGCGTCTTAAGAACGCCCCGCTGCAGGTTGAGGTCACGCGTCGCGAGAAGAAGCCGCGCCCGCACAAGAAGAAGTAGCGGTATAGTAATCTTATTTAGGTACCTAACTTTTGGAGTACGTTATGTCTGAAGAGATCGTCGAGGATATGCTTGAGGAGGTTGCCCCGCAGGCCGCGGGCGATTATCTCGAGATTGCACAGCGCTACAAGGCTGGTGAAGAGCTTACGGACGAAGAACTCGACACCATTGCCGATGTTGCGATTTCTATTCTTCGTTCCATCCTTTCGCATTTCGACGCGGCCAACTCTCCTATCGATGAGTATGAGGGCGACGAGGGCGAACTGATTCTTGATGTAACGGCTCCCGACCTTGCCGTCCTTATTGGTCGTCATGGTCGCACCCTTGATGCCCTTCAGGTTATGTTCTCGCTGTTGGTGAGCCGCAAGCTAGGCTTTAGGTATCCGGTCGTCGTCGACGTCGAGGGATATAAGAGCCGCCGCCAGGACAAGGTTGCCTCTATGGCTCAGTCTGCTGCCGAGCGGGCAGTGCGCACTCATAAAAGCGTTTCACTTCCGCCCATGAATGCCTACGAGCGCCGTCTGGTTCATATTGCTCTTCGCGGCAACGATGCCGTCGACACGCATTCTGAGGGTTCTGACCCCGATCGTCATGTTGTGATTGTTGCTCGATAACCTAAACGAGCTTATCTTAAGGGGGGCGTGGTTTCCACGTCCCCTTTTTTTGTCAAAAGTTCTTGATACACTGATTTATGTCAGATAGGAGTTTGTCTTGTTTGTACTAACCGATGATCAGACAAGCCAGATGCTTAGTCGTCTAATTTCGTATTGCGAAGACTATTCTTTAAAGGTCTCCAATGATGCCCTTCGCTCCTGTATTGAGCATCTAGATCTTGTATTGGAGTCTAATAAGACGACCAATCTTACGCGCATCCTAAATATCGAAGATGCGGCTGTTCTTCATATTCTTGATTCGCTTGTGTTGCTTCCCTATATAGACATAGCTCCAGAAGGCGCTTTGTTAGACATGGGTACTGGTGCTGGGTTTCCTGGTATCCCTTTGACAATTGCTAGCGGACGTAAGGCTACCTATATCGATTCTGTTGGCAAGAAGGTTGATGCCGTTAACTCATTTGTTGAGGCTCTCAGTCTCAAGCATGCTCACGCGGTTCATGATCGTCTTGAAGAATATGCCCGAAGCCATAAGAAACAGTTTGCTGTTGTTACTGCTCGTGCACTTGCACCGTTACCAGTTCTCGTCGAGTACGCTTCACCATTTCTAATAGATAGTGGTCTCTTTGTTATTACTAAGGGAAACCCGTCAGACGTCGAACTTCAGTCTGGTCTAACTGCCGCTAGCATATGCGGGTTCACCACATTTATGACAGATGATTTAGATTTGCCAAATGGCTTGGGTCATCGCGAGTTTATCATTCTAAAAAAATCTCGTCCGGCAGCTATTTCGCTTCCACGTGCTAATGGCATGGCGAAGAAGAATCCGCTTGCCTAGATGTTTCACGTGAAACATAATGGATAGTAATTACTTGTTATGTTTCACGTGAAACATAACAGATGATGAATCGGAATGTTTCACGTGAAACATCCTCCGTTTAACAGCTTAAAATACACCAGGAGGGACCGTGGGATTTCGCGACGTTAAGCGTTCAAAGAGCGCAAAAGACACGCGTATCATTGCAATCATCAATCAAAAGGGTGGTGTGGGTAAGTCCACCACAGCAGTAAACCTTGCAGCAGCACTGGGTGAACAGGGTCGAAAGACGCTGATTGTCGATTTTGATCCACAGGGTAATAGCACGAGCGGCTTTGGAATCGAAAAAGAAGAACTCGATAACTGCATCTATGATGCATTGCTGAATGATGTTCCGGCAGAATCGCTTGTTCTGGATACAAATTGCAGTAAAGTATTTCTAATTCCGGCTACTATCCAGCTTGCAGGTGCCGAAATTGAGCTTGTAAGCGCAATTGCACGAGAAACACGCTTGAAGGATCTGCTTGAGCCTGTTAAGGATGAGTTTGACTTTATATTTATCGACTGTCCGCCTTCACTTGGCTTGTTGACTATTAATGCGTTGACGGCGGCGGACAGTGTTCTGATTCCGATTCAGTGTGAGTATTACGCACTCGAAGGTGTCACCAAGCTGCTTGAGTCGATGAAGATGGTCAAAACACGCCTAAATAAGAGCCTTGATACCTATGGCGTGCTTATGACGATGTATGATTCGCGAACATCGCTCTCAAATCAGGTTGTCGAAGAAGTGCAGTCGTACTTTGGCGATAAGGCATTTAAGACCTTGATTCCGCGTACGGTTAAAATATCAGAAGCACCGTCGTTCGGTGAGCCGGTAATTACATATGCGCCGCAAAATAAGGGTGCAAAGGCGTATATGAACCTTGCCAAAGAGGTGATCAAGCGTGCCTAGTCCTAGGAAGCGTGGCGGTTTGGGTCGCGGACTCAATGCATTGGTATCCGAAGCAGAATATGAGACCGGTGGATCTGCGACGTCCGCATCCAATACTGCTTCGAAAACTAAACTTCCAATCGAAGATATCGTTCCAAACCCCAACCAACCCAGAATTCATTTTAATGAGACCGAGCTTCGAGAGTTGAGTGAGTCTATTCAGGAGCATGGTGTTCTTCAGCCGCTTCTTGTACGCAAGCACGGTAATGGCTATGAGATTATCGCGGGTGAGCGCCGTTATCAGGCTTCTAAGCTCGCTGGACTTGAGGAAGTTCCTGTCATCATAAAAGATGTTGATGATGAACAGATGCTTGCGCTTGCATTGATTGAAAATCTGCAACGCTCTGATCTCAATCCCGTCGAAGAGGCTAAGGGGTATCGACAGCTCATCGATGCGAGTGGCATGACTCAAGAGGCCTTGTCGAAGGCTGTTAGCAAGTCTCGCTCTGCAATCACCAATTCGCTGCGCCTACTTGATCTTCCAGAGGTTGTTCAGCAGATGATCTTTGAAGGTAAACTGACTGCTGGCCATGCTCGTGCAATTCTTGCAGTTCCATACGAAGATGCACGCATTAAGTTAGCTGAGAAGGTTGTTGCGGAAGGATTGTCCGTCCGCGCGACAGAAAATCTTGCTCCGTTGTTTTCTGCCGGAGAGACACCAAAAACGCCTCGAACCGCAACGCCTCAGTCTTTTAAGAAGGCGGCACGCGTTCTGCGTCAGGTGTTTAACACGAACGTTCGCGTAAAGAGCTCGCGCGGCAAGAACAAGATCGAGATTGAATTTAAGGATGAAGAGGAACTCTCTCGCATTCTTGGCGAAATCATTCAGTTTGATCAAGGAGGTCAGGATGAGGAATAAAGTTCTGATTGCTGTCGCTTTGGCTGCTACTGTTGCAGTTGGCGCTTTTGCCGGTTATAAGATTGCGACAGATGATGAATTGCGTGGTCGTTTACTTCGCGGAGCGCAGGATATCGTTGATACCTCAAAAAAGAAAATGGATGTTATGACCGAGGACGTTGCCATGCGTACGGCTCAGATGACTAAGAATCCCAAGATCAACCAAGATTGGGTTAATCATCAATGGGAAAATGTAGGCTTTTAGGTACCTAACAATGACTCATCTATTCTGAAGGGTTCCTTGTCTGATCACCAGTACAGGGATCCCTAATATCGTCCTAAATAATGCTGGACAATCGTATGATGCAGATAATCGATGAATATGAAACAGCCCCGGTTGCAATTAAGCAACCGGGGCTTTCTGATGTTTCACATGAAACGTTTGGGCTGGTCTCCCCTACGCGTTCTTCTGAACTTTGAAACGCTGCTTGAGTTGGCCACAAGCCGCATCGATATCGTTGCCGCGGGAGTTGCGGATCGTGGTCTCGATGCCACGGGACTCAAGACGGCGTTGAAGGTCTTCTACCTTATGGATCGGTGACGGCTTGAGCGGGCTGCCCTCAATATCGTTGAGTTGAATCAGGTTGACGTGGCACAGCGTGCCCTCGCAGAAGTCGCAGAGCGCCTGCATTTCGGGGTTGGTGTCGTTGACGCCCTCGATCATGGCATATTCGTACGTCGGACGGCGGCCGGTCTTCTCGGTGTAGAGCTGCAGCGCCTCGTGAAGGCGCAGGAGTGTGTATTTCTTGACACCGGGCATGAGCTTATTGCGTGTGGACTGAATGGCGGAGTGCAACGAGACGGCCAGGGTGAACTGCTCGGGAATATCGGCAAACTTACGGATACCGGGAATAACACCGCTGGTAGACACGGTGAGATGGCGCGCTCCAATGCCGATACCGTCGGGGTCATTAAGGATGCGCAGTGCCTTAAGAACCTCATCGTAGTTGGCAAAAGGCTCGCCCTGGCCCATAAACACTACGCTTGTCGCGCGCTCGCCAAAGTCATTGGAAACGTGAAGTACCTGGTCGACGATTTCCTGGGCGGTCAGCGAGCGCCTGAGGCCGTTGAGACCGGTAGCGCAAAAAGCACAGCCCATTCCGCAGCCGGCTTGGGTGGATACGCAGACAGAGAGCTTGTTACGACGGGGCATGCCGACGGTCTCGACAGAAATGCCATCGTGGTACTCGAGTAGGTATTTACGAGAGCCGTCCTTGGACACCTGCTTGGTGAGCTCGGTCGGCGTGTCGAAGGCAAATGCCTCCTTTAACTGCTCACGGAAAGCCTTGGGAAGGTTGGTCATATCGTCAAAAGAACAAACGTTCTTCTCAAAAACCCATTCAATGAGCTGCTTCGCGCGGAAAGCGGGCTGGCCGAGTTCGGCCACGAGCTCGCGAATATCGTTTTGGCCCAAGTCGCGAATGTCCTGAGATTTAGTCCTGGGATTCATGGAAGCCTTTCGATTTTGGGGAAACGTAAGGGGTATCGCTACAATATGGTATCAGCTGCAGAAATCATAGAGGAGGAGTCTGCCCATGCCGGGTAAAAGCCTAGAGAACATGCACGTAGCGGTCTTGGCGGGCGGCCATTCCGCCGAGCGCGAGATTTCGCTCAATTCGGGAAAGAACGTCGTGGTGGCCCTAAAGGAGGCTGGCTACACTTCGGTGGAGCTGCTCGATACGGCTGCCGATGATTTTATGGTGACTATGGCAACTGGCGATTTTGACGTGGCGTTTATCGCCATGCACGGCGCCGGCGGCGAGGATGGCGCCATGCAGGGAGCCATGGAGACGCTGGGTATCCCCTATACGGCGTCGGGTGTGCTCGCCAGCGCGTGTGGCGCCGATAAAGAGGTTTCAAAGCTTCTGTATGCCAAGGCAGGCATCCCCATTGCCCCCGGTTTGGCGCTTGAGGCGGGCGACGAGGTTGATATCGATCGCATCGTTGAGATTTGCGGCGAGCGTTGCTTTGTAAAGCCCGCCGTCAACGGCTCCAGCTACGGCATCTCCCTGGTACACGAGCCCTCTGAGCTGCCTGCCGCCATCGCCAAGGCCTTTGAGTACGGCGATAAGGTGCTGGTCGAAAAGTGCATCGAGGGAACCGAGATTACCGTAGGCGTCTACGGCGAGGATGACGTGCGCGCCCTGCCGATCGTCGAGATTCGCAAGCCTGAGGACTGTGAGTTCTACGACCTGGATGTGAAGTACGTCGATCCCACGGATATCCACCGTATTCCGGCGCAGATTTCGCCCGAAAACTATGCTCGTGCCCAGGAACTAGCCTGTGCGGCCCACAAAGCCCTCGGCTGTCTGGGCATTTCGCGCAGCGATTTTATCGTGAGCGAGGACGGCCCCGTCATCCTCGAGACCAATACGATTCCCGGTATGACCGATACGTCGCTGTATCCGGACGAGATTCGTCATACCAAAGACATGACCTTCCCGCAGGTCTGTGACAGTCTGATTCGCATGGGTCTCCGTCGAGCGGGCATTGCATGCTAATCGAGGATGCTGTATCTCCTGGAACGCCGCAGTTTGTCATTGATTCCTATGCAACGCTTGCCGAGCGTGCCCGCACACAATCGTTTGGCCTTATCGAGGAGGATGTTATCGTCCTCGATACCGAGACCACGGGTCTTTCGGTCCAGGACAACGAACTTATCGAGATTTCCGCGGCCCGTCTTTCGGGCCGCGAGGTCGTTGACCGCTTTGACACGTTTGTGCATCCCAAGCAGCTGATCCCTGCCGAAATCACTGAGCTCACAAGCATCACAAACGCCGATGTGGCCGATGCCCCCTCGGCTGTAGAGGCCGTGGCTGCGCTCGCCGATTTTGTGGGCGGGTGCCCGGTTATCGCGCACAATGCCACGTTTGACCGATCATTCATCGAATCGGTCAAGGGCGGTGTCAACGTCAGCGACATATGGATCGATTCGCTGGCGCTGTCCCGTATCGCGCTGCCGCGCCTGGCATCGCACAAGTTGTCCTTTATGGCCGATCTGTTTGGCTGCGACTCCGTGTCGCACCGTGCAAATGCCGATGTCGATGCCCTGTGTGGGGTGTGGCGCGTGCTGCTGGTTGCCCTTACGGACTTGCCGCAGGGCCTTATGGCGCGTCTGGCGGATATGCACGCGGATGTTCCTTGGTCCTATCGTCCCATTTTCTCGTTTTTGGCAGGCCAAAACCCCGGCTCGATTTTCTCGCTTGCCGCCGCCCGCGCCGACGTGCTCAAGGCCGATCGCGCCGATGATCGCGTGGATGCCGACGAGCTGCCAGTTCTTAACATGCCGAGCCGCGAAGAGATCGAGGCGGATTATGCCCCTGGGGGCCTAGTCAATCGCATGTATCCCACTTATGAGCCGCGCGACGAGCAGATTGCCATGGCGCTCGAGGTACGCGACGCGTTGATTACGGATACGCATCGCGTGATAGAGGCCGGTACGGGCGTCGGTAAATCGATGGCGTATCTCGTGCCCTTTGCCGAGGCCGCCCGCCGAAACAACATTACCGTTGGCATTGCGACCAAATCGAATAATCTTGCCGATCAGCTTATGTACCACGAGCTGCCAAAACTCGCCGAACAGCTGGACGGAGGCTTGTCATTCTGTGCGCTCAAGGGATATGACCACTATCCGTGCCTGCGCAAACTCGAGCGCATGAGCCGAAGTCAGGCCGAGATTACCACCAAGCGCGATCCTGCCGACACGCTCACAGCGGTTGCGGTGATCATGGCGTATGTGTGCCAATCTGCCGATGGTGACCTCGATTCGCTCGGCATTCGCTGGCGCAGCGTCAACCGTCCCGACTTTACGACGGCCTCGCGCGAATGCGCTCGCCGCCTGTGTCCGTTCTTCCCCGATAAATGCCTCGTCCACGGTGCCCGTCGTCGCGCGGCGCATGCCGATGTCGTGGTCACAAATCATTCCCTGCTGTTTCGCAACGTTGCGGCCGAAGGGAGAATTTTGCCTCCCATCCGCCACTGGGTAATCGACGAGGCCCATTCCATCGAGCGCGAGGCGCGCCGCCAGTGGGCGCGCGTGGTCTCGGCAAACGAATCTCGCGTGCTATTTGAGCGCCTTGGCGGGTCGAGCTCCGGTGCATTGAGCCAGGTATCTCGTGATTTGGCGACATCCGAAGGCTCCACGCTTTATCTGGGGCTCACCGCGAAGGCGACGTCTACGGTCGCACGCGCGAGCATGGCACTCGCCGAGGTGTTTGACGGCGTGCGTGAGCTCGGCCGTCGCGCCCGCGGTGGCTACGACAGCGCAAATCTGTGGATTGGCCCCGAGTTGCGCGAGTCGGATGACTGGCATGACTTCTTGCAGTCTGCCAGCGCTGCTATCGATGCCCTGGAGCAGGCGGATGAAAATGTTGCCGCGCTGGTGCAGGCTGTCGCTGCCGATAAACCCGAGGTCGTCGTCGACCTGGGCGATGTTTCGCGCCGTCTGCACGAGCTGGCCGAGAACCTCAAGCTCATCATTGACGGCACCGACGAGCATTATGTGTACTCGCTGCAGGTCAACCGCCGCCTACGTGCGGGCGGAGAATCCATGACCGCCGAGCGCATCGACATCGGCGAGGCCCTGGCGAACGAGTGGCTGCCCGAGGTGCATACGGCCATCTTTGCCTCGGCAACCATGACGGTGTCCAAGAGCTTTGAGCACTTTAACCATGCCGTAGGCCTCGATCGCATTGGCGCTTCGGCATCCTCGTCACTACATCTGGATTCGAGCTATGACTTCGATTCGAACATGGCCGTAGTCGTGGCGGGGGACATTCCCGACCCTCGCGACCGCGAGGGCTATCTGTCCGCGCTCGAGCGCGTGCTGGTCGATGCCCATCTTGCCATGGGCGGGTCGGTGCTCACGCTGTTCACCAATCGCCGCGATATGGAAGACCTGTACGCTCGGGTTGAGCCCAAGCTAGCTCGTGCCGGCCTGGAACTCAATTGCCAGCGGCGCAATTCGTCTCCCCGTCGCTTGCGCGATCGCTTTATCAACGAGTCGACCTCGTCGCTCTTTGCTCTCAAAGCATTTTGGGAGGGCTTCGATGCCAGCGGCGAGACGCTGAGATGCGTCATTATCCCCAAGCTGCCATTCTCGAGCCCCACCGATCCTCTCTCGTGCGAGCGCAATCTGCGCGAGGACCGCGCCTGGGTACGCTACTCGCTGCCCGAGGCGGTTCTCGAGGTCAAGCAGGCGGCTGGTCGCCTGATTCGTTCATCGACCGATTGCGGCGTGTTGATTTTGGCCGACCCGCGTCTGGTGACGAAGGGTTACGGCAAGAAATTTCTGACATCGCTGCCTACGAGCTCGTATCAGCGCATCGAAACGGCGCAGATCGGCCACTATCTTCAGTTATGGCGCCAAGCGCACGAACGCCATCGCTAAGAACGGAAGGCCAGTGCCTCGGCGGCATCACATAGGCGCTTTGAAAGGGCGGGGTCGTCTGCGATGCGGATGGCTCCGCCCGCTGCGATAATCTGGCTAAACAGCCAGTTTTCGGAGCTATAGGAAACGGTCACGCTTGCCGTACCCTCCCCATCGGCTTTAATTGACCTGATACCTGCCCACCTCACGCGTTCTGCCATATCGAGCGGCATCAGGAGCTTAACGCTCTGGCTTGCCTGTGCAAGGGAACCGTGCAGGGACGTGGTTTCGGTCGTGTGACGCACGACGGAGTCTTCCGTCAGCAGAAGCTCCTCGATCTTGTCCATACGGTAGGAGCGCTGCCCGTCTGCCTCGACATCCCAGGCAATCAGGTACGTTTGGTCTCCATTGGTCGTGATCTTTAGGGGGTCGATCAATCGCCTGCGTGGATGCTGGTCGTCCAGGGAGCGGTAGGTGACGAGGCATCGCACACCATCCTGAATTGCACAGCAGAGTTGCTGCCAATAAGATCCGCGGGCGACGGTATCGACAACGCGTTGGTTGTATCCGAGTTCCGCCGGAAGGAGTGCGCGCCGGATGCGCGCCGCCGCGCACTCCTCGATTCCGAGCGACTCCAATTCATGGTTGAGTACGGCGCCCTCGGCGGCACTCAGGCGAAGCGGCAGCACACGGCCCGCATCGCCGATGAGAACCACACGTTCATCGCGGCATTCGCAAATGATGCGCGCGCCCGATTCGCGGTCTGCGAGCGTCGAGATGATGCCGATGATCTCGTCGAGCGAAGCTCCGGAGATATCGAAGCGACTGCAGATATCGTCTCGCGTCATGCCCGCCTCGCCGGCGGCATAGAGTGCCTCCATAATGTCGATGGAGCGCGAGAGCCTTTGTTCGCTGGTGAGCTTACGCACGGCCATGAGCGCTCACTGTCCTTTCGATGAGGCGGTTCCACGCCTGCTTGAGTTCGTTGGGCGCTACGGGCCTCATACCGTCAACGCTGTGTTCCATGCAAAATGACGCCGCCGCATTCAGGTCGCGAACGTCAACGGTCCAGGTCCAGCCGTCTTTGGCGTGCTCGAGCCTTCCTCGCCCACGTGTGAGGCCGTGGACCATGTCGGATTGAGCCTGCGGAGCAAACGAGAAAGTTGCCGTGACGGGCTGGCAATCGGAGAAATCGAATTCAAAGAAGAGGTAATCGTTGAGATTGAAGTCCGCGGGAATGGCGTAGGCCCGCGATGGGCGCCACGCACGAACGATGCGATCGCAGCGAAAGGTTCTGATTTTTCCGGTGGCGTCATCTAGGCCGCAAAAGTAGGCTGTTCCTTCACGCTCGAACATGCCGTAGACGCAAACAGTGCGTTGTCGTTGCTCACCCCGTCCGTTTTGATACAAAAAACGCAGCGCGCATCGGTCGGCAAACGCGCTCCATACCGCATCGACCGTCGGCGAGTGAAGAACGGGGGGCTCGGCCGTATTCGTCTCGCCGGTAAGATAGGCAATTTTGGAGCGTATGTCGGCGAGCGGGGTCGCAAAGGCCGAAGAGCCCGTGGTGAGGGTCTGATCGATAGCGTTTAGCAGAATGTCGGCATCGTCTGCGGTGATCAAGCCGCCCGCGGCAAACGTATGCTCACGGTCGATTGTCCAGGCGCTCTCCTCGGTCTCCTGGGCACCCGCGGCGCGAACTTCCTTGATCACAATGCCCCGCTCGAGCAGCTTATCGCGGTCGCGGCGAAACTTTCGCTTATCCGAGTCGACGTTGCCCGATCCGTAGCCTAGGTCAGAATCCAGCACGATCTGCTCGGTTGTTAGAGGCTCGGGGGAACTGTTGAGGACAAAGAAAAGGTTGAGGATACGCTGGGCGGTTTTGTCGAAACCGGGTTCTGGCGCATTTGTTTTGTTTGTCGCGGTCATATCGCTTACCGTCATAGAATCCTCGCATGGGAAGGTTATTTGATGCCATGATTTTAATCCGATATGGAGATTAGGCTATATCCTTGTCCGCTCAGTGCGTTAAGATGCCCAGATTTCGGCCGATTGCGTTCGCTCGGGGTATACTTTCGACTATATACGGTTCTAATGTGCAAGCATTGGGCCTATTTGTCGGATTATGGATGTGGAGCGCACATGGCGAACACCCAGAACTATATCAATCACCTGCTGCAGGGCACGGGCATCACGCCGGCGTGCAGCGAAGAAGAGCGTTTGGCTGCCGAGGATATCGCCCAGATCTTCCGCAATCATGGCTTTGATCCCGAAGTCCAGGAATTTAACGCTCCTGCACCCAGCAGGCTGGCATTTGCCGTCACAGGCATCCTGTCTTTTGCCGGTGCCCTGCTTATGGGTATTGGCGGCAGCATCGGCTTAATCGGTGTTCTGCTGGCCATCGCCGGTGCCGTGTTGTATGTGCTCGAGCGTACCGGTCGCCCTGTTATCTCTCGCCTGGGCAAGACGGGCGTGAGTCAAAATGTCATTGCCTATCACAAGGCCACAGGTCCGCTTGCATCTCCGCGCAACCGTCCGGTGGTTGTTGTCGCTCATTACGATTCTCCGCGTGCCGAGCTCCTCGCTCGCGAACCGTACGCGCCGTATCGCGCGCTCATCGCCAAGATGCTGCCGGTCGCCACGATTGTCCCCGCTGCCGTCGCCATTCTTCGTATACTGCCGCTCCCCGGCGCTCTTAAGGTTCTGCTTTGGATCGTTGCGATCCTCGCCTCTCTTGTGGCGCTCGCCAACGCGGCCAATATCATTGCCAACCGTTTTGTTCTTCCCTATACGTCCGGTGCGGTCTGCAATAAGTCTTCTGTAGCCGCGATGCTCGGTGTCATGGATAACGTTGCCCCTTACCAGGGCGAAAACGAGTTCCCCAACGACATTCCGTTTGATGACTATTTTGGTGAGCAAAAGCGTCGTGCCGAGGAGATGGCGCGCGCGGCGGCTGAGTATGCCGCTGCCCAGCAGCAAAACGACTACGGCAACACGATCGAGTACGAAGAGCCCTCCTACACCGAGGACGAGTTTGGCCAGCCGATCGCTCCCGAATCCGAGCAGGGCGAAGTTTTTGACGAGCAGATCGATGGCTTTGAGGGTGCCTCAGCTGACGAAACCCTGATTGGTGTCATTGCTCCCGAGGCTCAGGCTGAAGCCGAGGTTACTGCCGAGCCGGTCGCGGATGAGGATGTCGTCGAGTCGATTGGGGCGCCCGCTGTCGCTGAGCCGAGCGAGCCCGAGCCCAAGCTGTATCGCAATGCTGCCGGTAATATTCGCTTTGGTTCTGATGCCATTCGTGCCTTGGGGATGCTTCCCGAGTCGTGCACGCTTGATTACGAAGAGGGCGAGGAGCCGACGATCGATCCCGAGTCTGCTTCGGTTGAACCTGTCGCCGCGCCTGCCGACGAGCCCGTCGTCGATACCGAGCCCGAGACGGAACCCGAGCCCAGCCCTGCACCCGAGCCGGACACCGCTGCACCCGCTCCGGTGGTTCAGGATGTGTACGACGATCCCGCCAGCGATTACGATGAGTATCCGCAGCGCGTTTCCTATGAGAGCGATACCGATTTTTCGGCCGATCTACCGGTCGCGACGCCCCATGCCGATATAGCATCTGCGTTCTCTTCGATTGGAGCCAGCGCTTCAAGCTTCTTTAAGGGCGCACTCGCTAAGGGTAAAAAACTTGTCGACGACCTTGAGGAAAAGCGTGCCGCTGCGCGCGAGGTGGCAGAGCAGGAGGCTATTGCCCACCAGCAGGCTGCCGAGGCCGAGCGTGAGCGTGCGGCGCGGGAATTTGAACAGCATGAGGCTGAGCAGCCTGCCGCGACGGAGGTCGCCGAGGCTACGACGTCCTTCGAGGCCCAGCAGCCAATCGACGCCACGGAGACGCTCGATGCCGCGAAGTTCGATGCCACGATAACGTTCGAGAAGCAGGGTACTGCCATCGCCGAGCCCCTTTCTGTTTCCGATGAGTCCCAGGATGCTGCAGATGAGATCGAGGCGCCCGAAGCCGAGCCGGCTGAGAGTGTCGATGCCGAGCAGGTTGAGAACGTTGACGCCGAGACGAACACCGCCGACGAGATTGAAGCCGACGCGACGGTCGTCGTTGAGCAAGAAGAGACCCCGGTGATTTCTAACGCCGATGAGTCCAGGCCGTACTCTACGCAGATCTTTACCATGCCTGCCCCGAGCGATCCCGGCTCCACGGTTGCCAACCCCGCATCGGCGCAGGTCGAGACGGTTGATTCGCTCATGGCACAGATTTCGTCCAAGGCCGCACCGCGTCCGCAGATGAATATCCCCGATCCCGCTTCTGCTCCGGTGCTCACACCTTCTTCTTCGCCGCTTGCCTCGGTCCCCGATCCGTCGCTGCCCTCGATGCAGCAGGCCAACGTCGCATCCCGCACATCCCTCTTCGATCTCCCCGACCCCTCGGCTCAGGCCGACGATCCTTTCGCGACAGCTCAGGGGCCCGAGCCCACGTCGGCACCGGTTGCCCCCTCCATGCCCGTTTCTTCGGGCGCTCAGCCCATCGAAACCATCTCGGCTCCCGTCGCCAAGGAGGCAAAGCCTCAGAAGCGTGGTCTGGGCGGCTTGTTCGGACGCAAAAAGAAGAATGAGCAGAACAGCATGAGCGACTGGCTGGGCGTCGAGGATGACTACGATGCCAAGAAGTCTGGCCGCGGTATCGGCTCTTGGGATAACTTTGAGGACGATGATAACGGCTGGAAGGGCGGTGCCACCTCTTCTGACGGCGCTTCTGCTGAGGACATGCTTTCGGCTGTTGCCTCCATGGGTGATGACGAGCTGCTTGGTCACGATATCTGGTTTGTGGCAACGGGTGCCTCGGATTGTGACGGCGCCGGTATGAAGGCGTTCCTCGAAGCCCATCGCGATAAGCTGCGTGGTGTGTTCTTTATCAATCTTGAGTCCATTGGAGCCGGTAGGCTTTCGGTCGTGACGGTCGAAGGCGAGCAGCAGTTGCTCAAGGGTGATCGCCGCATCATGAATCTGGTCAGCAAGGTGTGCAAGTCGTTCCACGTTGATTGTGGCGCGTTTGAGATGCCCTATGCCAAGACCGATGCCTATGCCGCGCTCGAGGCGAGCCGTCGCGCCCTCACAATTGCCGGTGTCGATGGCCCGCGTCTTGCCTGCGCGCGCACCGAAGACGATTTGCCGTACAACGTCAACCCGACGAACATCGCTACGGTGTCCGAGGTTGTCACCGAGGTCATCCGCCGTTCGTAGCGGACCTCTAAGGAGTTAGCGTGTTTTCATACATCAAACGCCATTGGCCCGTCTATGTGGTTCTGTTTTTGATCGCCATCGCTATGGGTCTGGGGGCCGCATATATCGTGGGCGCTAAGGGGTCGACGCCCAGGTCCACGATGAGCGAAGAGGTGGAGCAAGAGCAGAGTTTGGGTGCCGACGGTATTTTGGATGGCGATCTGGAACTTGTTGACGGCGGGTCTGCGTCTACGGAATAGCCTTTGGTTACATACGCCAGATAACGGGCGAGCCGGCATATCGGCTCGCCCGTTATTTCTACCTACTCCTCTTTTGATGCCGAGCTTAGCCAAGTGAGCCAAATTGCTGTGCCACCGGCGGTCAATAATGCGGTGAGAAAAGAGATGATGGGTGCATTGCCCGTATTTGGAAGATCCTGCGGAATGGCGCATTTTTGAACAACACGATCTTTATCGTGCGACTCGAGTTTTTCGCCTCCTCCGTTGCGGCAAAGGTCAACACGGGCACTGTTGGCGAGTGCGGTTTGGGGCGTATAGGATGAGGTTGCACACATCCGGATGATTGCTCCGTGTAAATCCGATTTGAGGGATGCCGCCGCGTTGTCAAGGTCGTCATGCTCGTCTTTAAGCCCATTGCGATTCCAAGAATCGTTGTCGCGCCGGGTCGTAAAGTCTGCGGAAACCGAGCCATACTCAAAGCGAATCCCCGTGATAACAGTGTCGTCCGAAAGCGTAAGGTCCTTTACTTCGAGGGTGGAAGACTCCGTGGTCGAGACATCGGCTTTCCAAAGACTCCAGCCATCGTAATCGACAATCCGCACATCCTCGCCCAGCCGCTCTTTGACCTCGGCTGTCTCGAGCCACGGGTTGGTGTGTTCATCGTCAAGTGTGGCGTTGGCCTTTTCCTTTATGCCCAACTTGTCTGCCGGTGACGTTCGATACCAAACATTGCAGAGCCCGTTTAAGTCGCCGACGGCGATCGGGGTTTTAATGGCGACAAGTTTGGCCGTGCCGTCTTTGGCACATTCGAGATCGTCGGTGACGGTGAACTCGTCGACCCAGGTGCTCGATTCGTTTTGAGCGTCGATGGTGTAGGAATAGGAGCCCTTTCTGTCGGGTTGCGTCGCCGCCCGGTTTTTACCGTCGCCGTTCGCCACTGTTCCCTTTGCGGTTGGCCGCGCGATTTCTTGTCGCTTGTCGACGCTCCCCTTAATCTCAATCGGTGCATCCTTCATGGTTACGGCCTGGATCTTCCCCGTATCCTCGACTTCAAAGGATACGTCTTCAGCGAGGTCATAGGAGCGCGGGGACATTGTTTCGCGTAGGGTATAAGAACCGGGTTCAAGGTGCTCCACGCGATGGGGCTGCTCGGATGATATCCAAGAATCAATTTCTGTTCCATCGGCGTCGCATAAGACCAGTCGGGCGCCTTTAACTTCATGCTTGCCTGTCATATCGACCTTGGAGAAATCGACCTTGGTGTAATCATTGGGCAATTCGATCTGCGACTCGACCACGGGGACCTTCTGGTCGATATAAGTAAGCTCAACGATATGTGCTGTCCGATCAAGTAGATAGCCGTCGGGAGACTGGGTTTCAACGACTTCGTATCGTGCCGTTCCGCAACCCAGCGAAAGGTTGTCTACGCGAGCTTTACCTTGTTCATCGGTTGTGACGGAGGCAACGGCTTCACCGGCAAGGGCGGCAATGTGGCCATCGGGGCAAACGATATCGTCGGCAGCGCGAATTTCAAACTTGGCACCAGATAGGGCACTGCCGTCTACTGCGTCAGCCTTCACGATCTCGATGCTTCCGGTTGCCGCGCTGTTGAAATACGAGACGGCGGCGATAGGTGTGAGATCTGCATCGGCAGGAATCGTCACCTTCATTTCGTCGCCCACAAGGTAGGGCGCTTTGGCTGCGACTTCTCGTACGTAATATGTGCCCGGCTTGAGCGATTCTGGCAACGTGACGGTGCCGGTCGCATTGGTGGTAAAGGTGTTCATAACGTTGTGCGTCGGATACCAGCATGTTTGAGAGATGGGTTCACGGTTGCTGTTGAGCAGCTGAAAACTAAAGCCGGCAAGGGGGACGGAAGCTCCCGTCCGGGCATCGCGTTTGATGATTTGGAGATGTGTCGAAAGGGCGTGATTGTCCACTATGTACTGAAGCTTGGCTCCGTCGGCGATTTGCTCGGGCGCGATGGGCCAATCTTCTGCCCGCTTGAAGCCTGCGGGAACAGTTTCCGGGACCTCGCGAACGGTATAGCCCGCACGATCGTAGGGGATGGCTCCGTGGACGCCGTCCGGTCGTGTGCCCGCGCCAAACCAGGCCTTGGGCTGGTCTTTGGTGGATGCGAAGCCATAGATATTTGTCGTCAATGTGCCTACGACCTGCTTAGAGCTGTTGCTGACAATTTCAAAGACGACGCCTTCCGCTGGCTGTTCTAATCCCGATTGCTCGCCGTTCCCGTAATCCTTGAACTTGGAAATCTCGAGGTCAAACGCAACATGAGTATTGGGGATGCGGCGTTCGAGCTCAACGACACCCATGTCGTTTAATTGATTGGGACCGACCGTATAGGTCCAGCTGTCATGGGGGAGCAGGTAGCCCTCTGGTGCTTTCGATTCGTAGAGGGTAAAGGTTCCCAGGGGAATGTCGCTTAAGGTCGCCTGGCCATCGCCTTCGGTCGTGAAGGTGCGCGTCCACCCAGGGGTAGATTGCGAGACACAGGTAAATTCGGCTTTGGCGAGCGAGGTTCCCGCCTGCGCTCCGGCACTCGTTGCGGCATCGGTTTTGACGACACGCAGCGTGATAGAACCTGGCTGCTCGTTGATTGTGACATGTCCGCCGCTTTTTCCGGTGGTAAAGGCAATGCGATCGCGTCGGGGCAGATAGCCTGTCGGCGCTTTGGTTTCGATTAGGTAGTATGCCGTGTTGGGCAAAAGTGTTGCCCGTGCACGACCGTTGCCGTCCATTTTGATGCTGCCGACGTGTTTGTCCGTGTTTTTCTCAAAGATGTTAAACGTCGCCCCACCTAACTGATACGTATCGTTCCCGCTGGTAATGACAGTGTTCGCAGACCTTTTCTCAAAGGATACGGTGATGGTGGGCAAAACGTAGAGCATATCCTGGTGCCGGCCTTCGTTAGAGACGGGTCCGTGATAGCGTCTGGCGCGATGCGGGTCGGCCTTAATATTTCCGGCTTTTGCGTTGTCGTAGAGCCAGCGCGCCGCCGCGACAACCTCGGCGTCTTGATCGAACTTGCCGCTTTTGGCAACGCCGGCGTTGTTTGTATACGCAAAAGAGCCATCGGGGCGCGTGGTTCCTTTGAGCATCCACACGGCAATCTGGGTTGCGGCGCGGGCGCGTTCGGCCGTTAGGTTATGGCCGCCAAATGATGTGGCGGAAGGGTATCCATGGCAGATGACGGCGGCAAACTCGTTGTCGAGCCATGTCCAACCCTGATTGTAGGTCCGCCAGGGTCCTCCTGGGCTGCTGGGGCCGGGGCAGTCTTGGTTCATGCAGTAAGAAATCGAGGCGTCTTGTGCCTCGTACTTGCCAATGCCAAACGGTCCGCACATATCGCTGATGGTGCGAAAACTAAGCGTATCGTTTCCGTCGACGGCGCAGGCGGTACCAGGCGTGGCGCAGGCTAGAAACAACAAGAGGAATAGGAGCAGCGGTGCTGTTGCGATTGCGCTGTGGACAGAGTGCGTGGGTGCATTGGACATGGCTGCTCCTTATCCTTTGTGCGCCGCGCTGGGAGATTGCGGCGCGTGGGATGAGATTAGCGCCGGGGGTCATACGGGTAAGTACCGCGAGCTGACCAAGAACTTGCCAAGTTCCCAACAAATGGAGACCGGTTTTAGATAATCAAACAAAAGAGCAGGTAGAAGACGGTGTAAAACAGGTTACTCGAGTCCCTGTTTTCGCAATTCGAGCAACAAGAAGATGATTTTCCATGCGTAAAACAAGGGTTAGTGCCCTTGTATCAAACAAGACAACCGCGTTATACTATCCCCCACATATGCGGGCATCGCCAAGTGGTAAGGCATCAGCTTCCCAAGCTGACACTCGCGGGTTCGAGTCCCGTTGCCCGCTCCAGTTAAAAGTACAAGCACGGCACCATCACGGTGTCGTGCTTTTTTCAATAAAGCGCCGGGACTCGAACCCGACAGGGTGTGAGCGTTAAGCAAACGCGAAGCGTTTGTAGCGAGCAGGTGAAGGCGCCGACAGGCGCCTGAAGCCGGTGCGGATTTGCGAAGCAAATGCGCGGATGTCCCGTTGCCCGCTCCAGTTAAAAGTACAAGCACGGCACCATCACGGTGTCGTGCTTTTTTCAATAAAGCGCCGGGACTCGAACCCGACAAGGTGTGAACGTTAGGCAAATGGCAAAATGTTAGGTTAATACCTGCTGCCTATACTTGCACCTGCGCACGGTACAATGGTTGAGTTACGACCAACGTGCCAATAACCAAAAAGGAGCCGCTATGATCGATCGCTATACCCGCCCGGAGATGGGACACATCTTCTCCCTCGAGAACAAGTACGCCATTTGGCAGGAGATTGAGGTTCTGGCCTGCGAGGCCCAGGCGGAGCTCGGCAAGATCGGTATTTCTAAAGAAGAAGCTCAGTGGATCCGCGACCACGCCAACTTTGAGAAGGCGAAGGTCGACGAGATCGAAGAAGTCACGCGCCATGACGTCATTGCCTTCCTGACCAATATGAAGGAGTATATCGACGCCGATGTTCCCGAGGGCGAGCCTAAACCCAGCCGTTGGGTTCACTATGGCATGACCAGCTCTGACTTGGGCGATACGGCCCTGTGCTATCAGCTCACCCAGGCCTGCGACCTAATTATCGAGGACGTCAAGAAACTCGGCGAGATCTGCAAACGTCGCGCTTTCGAGGAGCGTAACACGCTCTGCGCCGGTCGCACTCACGGCATCCACGCCGAGCCTATGACCTTTGGTATGAAGTTTGGCTCTTGGGCCTGGGAGCTCAAGCGCGATCTGGATCGCCTTGAGGACGCTCGCAAGAACGTCGCCTTCGGTGCCATCTCGGGTGCCGTTGGCACCTACAGCTCCATCGAGCCGTTTGTCGAGGAGTATGTCTGCGAGCACCTGGGTTTGGTTCACGACCCGCTGTCCACGCAGGTTATCAGCCGCGACCATCATGCCTACCTCGCTGGCGTCCTCGCCACCACGGCGGCCACCTGCGAGCGCATTGCTACCGAGGTTCGCAATCTGCAGAAGACCGATACACTCGAGGCCGAGGAGCCGTTCCGCAAGGGTCAAAAGGGCAGCTCCGCCATGCCGCACAAGCGTAACCCCATCACCATGGAGAAGGTCTGCGGCCTGTCGCGCGTCGTGAAGTCCAACGCCCAGGTCGCCTTCGACAACGTCGCCCTGTGGCATGAGCGTGACATTTCGCACTCTTCTGCCGAGCGCGTCGCCCAGGCCGATAGCTTTATCGCGCTTGACCACATGTTCCAGTGCCTTATCCGCGTTATCGATGGCCTCCAGCTGTATCCGGCTCGCATGATGGCCAACCTCAACAAGACCCGCGGTCTCATCTTCTCCTCCAAGGTTCTGTTGGCCCTCGTCGATACGGGCATTACCCGTGAGGACGCCTACGCAATCGTGCAGGAAAACGCCATGGCGACCTGGCATGAGGTGCAGGACTGCGTTTCCGGCCCCACCTTCAAGGAGCGCCTCGAGGCCGATCCGCGCTGCACCGTCAGCCAGGAGAAGCTCGACGAGATCTTTGATCCGTGGGACTTCCTCACCCGCATCGATACGGTCTTCGATCGTCTGGAGCAGCTGAGCTTCGAGTAGGTTCGGGCATAACGTTAGCTTTTTAGGGCGCTTTGCTGGTAATGTGTGTTGCCGGTAAAGCGCCTCGTTGCATTTATGGAAAGACGGGGATAATAGTCGTCTCGAATGACATTCTGAGAAGGAGATCGCATGATTTCGTTTGATTACAAGCCCCAGGGCGTGTGTACTCGCAATATTCACCTCAATCTTTCCGATGACGGCAGCAAAGTGCTGGGCGTTGAGTTTACCGGCGGCTGCAACGGCAACCTCAAGGCTATCTCTAAATTGGTCGAAGGTGCTTCTTCCGATCGTGTGATTGAGGTGTTGGCCGGCAATACGTGCGGCACGAAAAAGACCTCCTGTGCCGACCAGCTTACGCGTGCCATCGAGGCCGCGCGTGCCGAGATTGCCCAATGAGTATTTTTGATCGCGTTAAGAATGGGGTAACGCGCCGAGGATTTGTGTTGGGTGGTGCTGCCGCGAGTGCTGCCACGCTGCTTGCGGGGTGCTCGAAAAAAACGGGCACCAGCGATGATGCTGCCGGTGAGCCGCAGGTTATCAAAGATGATTCCAAGATCGTCTCGATTACCGAAGAGTATGAGGCCGTCGACATTGATCTTAAGCCGACGGCGTCGTGGACGTTGCCATTGGGGACGCTGCTGTACTACTGCGATGGCGGTTACGCTGCGGCGATGATGGCGCCCGCATCTGCGCTGCATGCCAACACGCTTGGCGTGTTCAACATGGGGGACGGCTCACTCACCACGTTGATTGACGATCCTGTCGAGGGTTCCGGTTATGCGTTTTACGACGTTCGCGCCACCGATAGCGTGTTTGCGTGGGTTGAGATGAACTACGCGAATTCGTCGTGGAAGCTCTATGCGCAAACCCTGTCGGGCGCGGCGCTTACTGGTAATGCCGTTGAGCTTGATCGCGGCGGTGAGGATTACGACCCTCCGCTGTTTACCGCCTTTGACTCGTCGGTCATCTGGTACAAGATGCCTTCGACCGGTGGCAATAAGACCGGCAGCGATTCATATTGCTACCGCCGTTCGCTCGATGAATCTAAAGCGGAGGCAATCTGGAAGTCGACAGGCCGCTTTGCGTCTGCACCACGCGTGAGCGATGGCATCCTGACTATCTCACCCCGCGTGCGCAATGACGAGGGCGTCTACTACGGCATGACGGCGATCGACCTGACGGACGGCAACAATACCAAGAGGGCTCAGCTGGTCCTTCCTTCGTCGGTGTCACCTTTCGAGGCCGTATATATGGGCGATACGTTTGTGTTCTCCATTGAGGCGACCTATGCCGGCGTGGGCGGCCTGGGCAATATGGGTACCTACATTGGTAACGAGGGCGGCCCGTATCAATTTCTATCGCGCGAACCGCTTGCGTGCGCCGCCGGCAGGAAGGGCAAATATCTGGTTAAGGTTCAGGCGTCGCATTTTCTGATCGATACCTCCGCTAAAACCTATGGTTCGCTGCTGTCGCCCGACCGCGCTCTCGAATATGGCGATTATCCAGCTACGGCGGGAAAATCGAATACGTTTTTAACCTATGCCACGGTGCGCAATAGCCAAGGAATTCCCGAGACGGTTACCGCTCGCCTGTTCTCTCTTTAGCGCCGAGGGGTTAAAAAGGCGCCAACGGGGGAATAAGCCCAATGTAACCGTGAGTACCGCCCGCCGAGCTGTCGCGCCCATGCGATGCCCGGTGGGCTCAGGTGCGTTAAAATGGGCTTGTTCTTAGCTAATTGAGACAGGGGGGCCGTGTTATGGCTTCAGATGCAAAAAAGATTCTGCTGGTCGAGGACGAGAAGGCGATCCGTGACGCTGTCGCTGCCTATCTCGAGCGCGAGGGCTACTGGGTTGTTGGCGTTGGCGATGGCCAGTCTGCGATCGAGGAGTTCGAGAAGCACCAGTTCGACCTGGTTGTGCTCGACCTTATGCTCCCCAAGATCCCCGGCGAGCGCGTTTGCCGCACTATCCGCGATACCTCGGATGTGCCCATCATCATGCTTACCGCCAAGGGCGAGATCGAGGATCGCATCATCGGCCTCGAGCTTGGTGCCGACGACTACCTGATCAAGCCGTTCTCGCCGCGCGAGCTCGTCGCCCGCGTTCGCGCCCTGTTCCGTCGTGCTCACCAGGCAGACGAGCCCGCCGTTGAGGTACTCGACTTTGGCGATCTGGTCATCGATATCTCGGGCCACAAGATCTTGGTCGAGGGCAAGGAAGTTGATTTGACCGCTTCCGAGTTTAAGCTGCTTACCACGCTTGCTCGCCATCCCGGTCGCGTCTATAACCGTATGGAACTGGTCGAGAAGGTGCTCGGCTACGACTTTGAGGGCTACGAGCGCACCATCGACAGCCATGTGAAGAACCTTCGCGCCAAGCTGGGCGACGACCCCAAGAAGCCTAAGTGGCTCTATACCGTTCACGGCGTCGGTTATCGCTTCGAGGCTCCGGCCAAGACCGATAAGTCGGACGAGAAATAGGTAAATCACATATGACACCTGCGCGCTTTGAAATCGGACAAAAGCACAAGCAGGAGAACGAGGCGGGTTCCAAGGCAAGTTGGAACACGCCTCGTTCCGATTCACGGCCGGCGATGAGCTATCCCTCGCGTATGGCTTTGGCTTTTGCCCTGACATCGCTCATGACGGTATTGGTGCTGGTGGGCGTTGTCTCCGTTGTGTGGGGCACCGTCTTTTCGGATTACACGCGCTCCAATATCGTCGAGATCGCCAATTCTGCTGCCGAAAAGCTTGCGACGTCGTATGAGGAAAACGGCAATTGGACTGCGGGCGAGCTGCGCACGGTCGCGACATCGAGCTTGGTGTCCGACGACCTGGGTATGCAGGTCGTCAACAAAAAGGGCGTTGTCGTTTATGACGACTCATGGCCTTCGGCAAGTGCGACCGCCGATGTGCGCGAGAGCGAATTGCCGTCGAGCAGCTCGAGCGGTAAAAAGGCCTCGCATAGCCCGGTCTCGTCAGCGCCCACCGACTCCGATAGCGTTGCCAACGTCGAAATCGTTACGTCCTCTGGCGAGCATGTCGGACAGGTAAAGCTATGGGCTATCGGCTCCGACGCTCTGCTCACTAAGGCAGATTCTGCGTTTAGGGAGAAGACCTTTAACGCCATGGCTCTTGCCGCGGTTGTTGCAATCTGCATCTCGGTCGTTATCGGATCGCTCGTGTCGCGCATGCTTACCAAGCCGATTCATCGTATTACGAGCACAGCCAAGCAAATTCGCGACGGCGATCTGTCTGCTCGTACGGGCTTGCGCGGCGATGACGAAATCGATCAGCTGGGTGAGACCTTTGACGAGATGGCCACCTCGCTCGAGAAAGATATGAAGCACGAAAAGCGCCTGACCTCGGATGTCGCACACGAGCTTCGTACACCGCTCATGGCCATGCTTGCAACGGTCGAGGCCATGCAAGACGGCGTGTACCCCACCGACGACGAGCATCTGGAGACGGTCGCTTCCGAGACGCGTCGCCTCGCTCGTTTGGTGCAGCAGATGCTCGACCTATCGCGTATGGAAAACAGCACGGCTCCGCTCAATCTCGAACCGGTGGACATGGTTCCGTTCGTGCGATCGATTGTGAACGGCCAGGAGCGTCTGTTTGCCGACCGTGACCTTCGCCTTCGCTTTGCAGATGAAACCCAGGGGCACGACGATGTCGTCGAGGCCGATCCCGACATGATCACGCAATGCGTCATCAACCTCATGAGCAACGCCATGCGCTACACCCCCGAGGGTGGTTGGGTCGTAGTGTCGGTGCTCAGTGACCGCAAGCATGTCAGTATTGCCGTTTCGGATACCGGTATCGGTATTGCCAAGGACGATCTGTCGCGTATCTTCGGACGATTTTGGCGCGCCGATGCCAGCCGCGCCCGCGAAGCTGGCGGCCTGGGCGTCGGCCTCGCCGTAACTAAACAGATCGTCGAGCGTCACCATGGCTACATATCCGTGGAGTCGGAGCTTGGAAAGGGTACGACTTTTACGATTCATCTGCCCCGCGAGCACACGGCGGACGCGGCATCTACTACAATGGAGCACTAGCTTTTCGCTATTCGGTGAAGGAGGGACCGCGTCCCTGCCGCTCCGAGTTTGCGAAAACGTGCGGTAAAGAACCCGCATTTCTGTCGTATTTAGGTAAGGAGTGACTCACGTGACAACGATGGAGCGTCGTCCGGATTCCCGTGGCAAGGTTCGTGATATCTACGATGCCGGCGAAAACCTGTTGATGGTCGCCACCGATCGCATTTCTGCGTTCGACTTTATTCTTCCCGACGAAATTCCGTTTAAGGGAGAGGTGCTCAACCGTATCTCGGCGTTCTGGTTCGACAAGTTTGCCGATATCGTCCCCAATCACCTCGTCTCCATCGATCCGGCGGATTTCCCCAAGGAGTTTGCCGAGTATCGTGACTATCTCGCAGGCCGCGCCATGCTGGTTAAGAAGGCCCAGACGATTCCTATCGAGTGCATCGTCCGCGGCTATCTGACCGGTTCGGGCAAGAAGACCTACGACGAGAACGGCACCGTCTGCGGCATCCAGCTGCCTGAGGGCCTGACCGAGGCCTCCAAGCTCCCCGAGCCGCTGTTCACCCCGTCCACGAAGGCCGAGATCGGTGATCACGACGAGAATATCTCGTTTGAGCGTTGCTGCGAGATCGTTGGCGAGGACATCGCCACGCAGATCCGCGATCTATCTCTTAAGATCTACAAGGCTGCCGCCGAGTATGCAGCGACCCGTGGCATCATCATTGCCGACACCAAGTTTGAGTTTGGTGTCATCGATGGCAAGGTCACGCTGATCGACGAGTGCCTCACGCCCGACTCCAGCCGTTTCTGGCCTGCCGCCAGCTACGAGGAGGGTAAGATTCAGCCTAGCTACGACAAGCAATTCGTCCGCAATTGGCTCAAGGCCAACTGGGATATGACGGGGGAGACCCCGCATCTGCCCGCCGAGGTCATCGATGGCACGTCCGAGCGCTATCGCGAGGCCTTCCAGATCATCACGGGCTCCCAGTTTACAAGCATGAAGGAGAACGCGTAAGTGAGTACCCGCAGCGCCACGAACAAGCGCACGCAATCCCACGAGGTTACCGGGGTTGCGCGCAAGTCCGCCGCATCCGCCAAGCCAGCTCGTCAGGCAGCGAGTTCTGTTCGCGTCGTGCCGGCATCATCCAAGGCACGCCGCAAGGAGCTCGAGAAGGGCGAGAGCCTCGAGGGCCTCTCTAAAGAGGAGAAGCGCGCCCGCAAGGCTAAGCGGCGCGCCAAGGAGGACCGCATCTACACGGTGTCGAGTATCCTTCTCAAGCAGGATGAGGACTACACCAAGCGCCGTCGCATCTGGTGGGCTGTGCTTACTATCGGCATGGTGCTCGTCGTGGCCATTTGGTCTTCGCTGTACTTCGCTCCCGCTGGCATGGTGTCCAGCCCCGTCCAGATGGCCGGCATTGTTTTGTCCTACATCGTCATTCTGGGTGACTTCATCTACGACTTCGTGCGCATCCGTCCCTTGCGTAATATGTATCGCGCGCAGGCCGAGGGCATGTCCGATAACAAGCTCAACGCTATTATCGAGCGCTCGGCTGCCAAAGAGGACAAGAAGGCCTCCAAGAAGAAGTAGTAGCGTTACAACCTATAGATATCGCTAAGATATAAGGCGCGTCGTTTTTTGCGGCGCGCCTTTTTACTGTCCTGTAGATAGATGGAGTGGCACATGATTCGAGCTGCCCTGACGGTCGAAGAGGCTCTGGAGGGTATGAAGTCCCTGGAGCCCAAGATTAAAAATTATGCGCGTCTCGTTGTCCGCAAGGGCGTCAACGTTAAGCCCGGTCAGGAGGTCGTCGTTCAGTCTCCCGTCGAGTGCGCGTCATTTGCGCGCGTGGTGGTTGCGGAGGCTTATGACGCCGGTGCCGGTCACGTGACGGTCATCTGGGCTGACGATGCCGTGACGAGGCTTACCTACGAGCATGTCGAGAAAAGCTATTTTGAGCAGACTCCCGAGTGGAAGCGCATGCAGCTGGATTCGTTGGCTCAGGACGGAGCCTGCTTTATCTTTATTGAGGGCACGGACCCTGCTGCCCTCAAGGGCATCGATCCCGCTAAGCCTGCCGCAGCTTCTAAGGCGAGGAACATGCAGTGTAAGGTCTTCCGCCGTGGACTGGACTACAACATTAACCCGTGGTGCATCGCCGGCGCTCCGGTCGCTGCTTGGGCGCGCGAGGTATTCCCGGGAGACGCCGATGAGGTTGCAGTCTATAAGCTGTGGAATGCGATTCTGCACACCGCTCGTGCTGATGGCCAGGACCCGGAGAGCGACTGGGAGCTCCATGACGCCACATTCGAAAAGAACCTGCGCTTCCTAAACGATAATCAATTTGATTGCCTGCGCTACACCGCTTCGAATGGAACTGATCTGACGATTGGAATGACGAAAGGCCATGAGTGGGCCGGCGGCAAGGGAAAAACTCCCGACGGTCACCCTTTCTTCCCCAACATTCCCACCGAGGAGGTCTTCACCTCGCCCGATCGTATGCGCGCCGACGGCATCGTGTACTCGGCTATGCCGCTCATTCACCACGGCAATAAGGTTGACGATTTTTGGATTAAGTTCGAGAACGGCCGCGTAGTGGACTATGACGCTTGCGTGGGTAAGGCAACGCTTGCAAGCATTATTGAAACCGATGAAGGTGCTGCTCATCTGGGCGAGGTCGCGCTTATTTCCAAGAACACACCGATTCGTGAAAGCGGCGTTCTGTTCTACGACACACTCTATGACGAGAACGCCAGCTGTCACCTTGCGTTGGGTGTCGGTTTTCCCGAGTGCATCGAAAGCGGGTATGACATGTCCAAAGAGGAACTTCTGGAGCATGGCGTCAACGTTTCGAGCACGCACGTTGACTTTATGATTGGCACGGACGACATCGATATTACGGGCATTACACCTGATGGACGTGAAATTGTGATTTTCCAGAACGGACAATGGAGTTGGGAATAGTCTCAGACCGTGGTACAATGCCATCCGCGGGCCGTTAGCTCAGCTGGCAGAGCAGGGGACTTTTAATCCCAAGGTCCAGGGTTCGAACCCCTGACGGCCCACCATAGAATAGAAAAGCGACTGGCGGATGCCGGCCGCTTTTTTTGTTGCCGGTGCACGGGTTCGAACCCGAAAGGGCGCGGAGCTGAGGAAACGCGTCAGCGTTTGCCAGCGCAGCGCGCGAGGCGCGGAGGCGCCGAAGCGGCCGCCCGCGCAGCGGGCCCGAACCCCTGACGGCCCACCATAGAATAGAAAAGCGACTGGCGGATGCCGGCCGCTTTTTTTGTTGCCGGTGCACGGGTTCGAACCCGATCTTCTCTATATATAAGGACGCCTGGCGGCCAAAACCAGCCTTTTACCGACAGGAAACCAAAACCAGATGCCGTTAGAGTAAAGTAGCGCACCAGAGATGACCGATACCTCAACACCTATAAACCAGCTGGTCATCGCCAATACCGGAAGCCGATGCTTCAGATATGACTTCAGTGGAACAGCTGAAGGATCAATTTATTTGTGAACAAAATATGGAGTGCGTGATTCCCGCCCCGCGGGCCCCTCCGGTCTGGCAATATATCTCCTTGCCGCGCGGCCCGGTCGGACCGGGAACCGGCGCAGGCGTGCACCTTGAGAACCGGATACTGCGAGGATGGACACACCAGATGTGTCGCATCCGGGCAGACATCGAACCATTTGAAATGGTCTGACTTGGATTCGTTTTTC
>NZ_JBQKEH010000015.1:0-50752 GCF_052121415.1 Collinsella sp. LCP19S3_D5 | reverse complement strand
CGATACAATACGGAGAGGCGCAGCGATGCGCTCGGCGGCCGCACGCCGGCCGAGTTCCGCGCCGCGCTGGGAAGGGCCGCGTAACGGTCCAAGAAATCGTCCGCAGTCCCGGGCTTCAAACGGAAACCGTGTCCCGGAATCGAGCCTCAGGGTGGGACGCTTTTTCCGGTAGAGGCCTGGGACGGAAGGCATGTCCCAGAATCCGGCTAACCCGATGGCCAGGTGGTTGAGCGAGCGGGCCCCGAGGCTCCATTACTGAAAATTCATTTGTTAAACCTGGCAACCGTGGGTAGAATAAAGTCGACGGCAGCCCAAGGGTGATAGCTGGGCAGCGCCGTTACTTAGTTCAAGGGGTCAATGCCTTAACGGCGTCGACCCCTCTTCTTTTGCTTCGTACGCTGCTTGAGTGCCTCGGTAAGTCCGATAAGCGCCGTGAGGAGCGAGACCAAAGAGGTCAGGAGCTTCACGAAATCAATCAGATCGGTCATGGGCATCACCTCCCGTCGCATGGAGGGCGCTGCCCGGCACATGGAACTGCCGTCAACAATAACCAGTCTATCAAACTGCAGCCATAAATACGAATATATGTTCGATAATAACAGCGATCTGACCATCTCAAAACGCAGCTTTACGCAAGGGTGCCGGGTGGCCGCGCTGGGCGCTTTCATGTCCGCACGAGCGCCTATCCTTACGGCAATGTAGCCGCCTATATAGCAAGCGGCAGGCAACGGAGAGAGGCCATAACCGTGTCAGCTGAAAAGACGCCGGGTATCTCGGCTATCGATACGACGAACTTTGCGCGCCAGATCGTGCTGGACTTTGAGTTTGCGCCGGTGCCAAAGCAGCGCCAGCGCCGTGGGCTGCGCAATGAGATTATCGAGGTCGGCGCCGTCAAGCTCGATTACCACGGTAACGTTATGGGCGAGTTCTCGCAGTTTGTGCAGACAGAATTAACCGAAGGCGTTGCGTATCCCGTCCGCGAGCTCACAGGGATATCGGCCGTGGACACCGCGATGGCCGATCCGCTCTACATAGTGATCAAAAGGCTCGGTGATTGGATCGGTCGCTACTCCGCCCAGGTGGTTTGCTGGAGCGGGACGGACCGTCGACAGCTTTTGACCGAGTGCCAGGCAAAGCACATCGACCTTTCCGCATTTCCTACGGACTGGGCCGACCTGCAGGCGTTTTACACCTCGATTATGGACGTGGGCAGCCACGGGCGCGTCTCGTTGGGTGACGCGGCAATGTGGTTTGGCATCGAGTTCGACGAGTCGACGGGTCACGCCCACAGCGCCCTGGCCGATGCACGCGTGACCGCCAAGCTGCTCAAGCAGGTGATGGACGGGGACTACCACGTGAGCCCGCGCGCCAAGGAAGTCCGCCAACGGTGGGGGATGGGCGAGCGAGCCAAGACGTGCCTTTCTAGCAAGTGCCCCGAGCTGGGCGACCTGCTGCTGAAGCTGAAGGCGGAGGGGAGGTAGGGGGCTCATTTGGCGACAAGCGGACGGAATGGTTGCGCGAAGGATTCTAGGATCAGCAGCAGATGACTGCGTTTGGGATCCTAGTCAAGGACGCGCTGACACTCGCTGGAACTAAGCAGGTCAAGAGCGTGGACATCGAGATTGCATCCATTATCGAAGAGCGGCTTGCTGACATGATTCGCTGGACGGACAGGCAGAGACCCGTGACGCTGTGCGTGTTATCGTGCACAATGAGGCGTACAGGCTGCCAGAGGCGAACTATCCCGACGAGGTTCTGAGCAACTGCATCACCGAGATTTTCGAATACTTCTACGAGAGGGATTTGGCGGCGTAGAGCAATCTAATATTACGCGTTTGCAGGAGGAAGCCGGTATGGCAGACGAACTTGTTTTTAGTGGCGGCAAGATAGTTTACACCATGCCTCAACTGCCCAAAGTTACATCTGTGCCGTTGAACGGTAGCGCCTTGCTGGTTGGTTTTAAGGACGCTCCCGATGGGGAGGAGGTCCTCTTTGATTTTGACCCTCGGGCTGAAAAGGCTACGAAGCTCGACTATGAACTTGCAGCCGTTAGCGGGCTCCTCACGGGCGCGTTGAATATCCTGTGGCAGAAAGACTTCAACCTAGAGGGTGCCAAAGAGTGGGGCGACGAGAAGGTTGGCAAATTCGTTCTTACGATTGCCAAGTCTGCGGGTATGACAAAGGCGGATGCAACTCTAGAAGACGCTATTCGCTTTCTAGAGAAAGAGTATCCTCTTGCCGCGGACAAACTGACTGCCGAGTTTGGCGGCGGGCTCCAACATCATCTGCGGGACTTCTCGCACCACCCGAGCTTGGTTGGCCTTGCGTGTTCGATCCTCTCGCAATTCACGTGCAAAGGCTATGGTGCCGATACGGCCGGCCGGTTTGTCGCCTTTGACCTGTCTGCCGCCGCCTTCGATCCCGACTGCCCTCTTATAGGCAGGAACGTTCCAGAGAAGATCGCGTTTGGCACTCTGTTCTGGGCGATGCATCTCGTGAGCGACATGGCGGGGTCTAGTTCAAACCCCGGTAAGGGGACGGGTATTCCCGGCGTTGTGCTGTCCCTGCTAAAGGAGCTCTCCTCCCTGCCTGTTTTTCAAGACATGCAGATTGCCTATAAGGGCGAGGATATTCGCATTCAGCAATGGATCTCAAAGCTGTTTAACGGAACGGCGTTCAAAACCGAGGACGGCAAGCCCATTCGTTTCGACCTTCGGACGGAAGTCGGTCTTCTCGATCAGGCCTTAAGCCAGGTGCCAGCAGTCGTGGCCAACGAGGTTATCGTTCGTTGTCTCTACATGCTTTCAAGGCTCAAGGCCGAGCTAGAGCGTTGTGAAGTGAGCAAGGTCTCCGGCTTGAACAAACTCAAGGCTTCGCATTTTATGCCCTACAACAGCAGAGCCCTCACTCGTATGGTCACGGTTTCGAGCACTTCGTTCGTTCTGGCAAATCTGGCGACGGCAGCAGTTAGGGCGGGTATCGAATGCGAGGGGAACAAGGTCGTTTTCGCCCAGAAGCTCTTCATGCGAATAAACTACGCCGGAGTTGGACGCCTTGCGTTTGCCCTCCATGCTGACTGGGGCTATATGGCGGAGGAAATTTCCGAGGCCTGGGCTGAGCGCGCCAGGCGCCGCCAGGATATCTTCGATGGATTCCACTTTTATAGCCTAGATAGAGAAACGACGAGGATTGCCTTCTCGCTGGAGCTTGTCGCCATCAACTACGACTACAGGAACGAGAAGAACGAAGTGCGCAAAGGGCAAAAGAGGAGCTGGGCCCGCGCGTGGCAGGATTCGGTCGCGGATGGCCTAGGCATTGATGCAGACGGCTACTTTTTGAGCGAGGAGGACGCGTACGGAGCCCTTGAGGCTATTTCACGGCAGCGAGGCGGTAAGGTACGCGCCTTGCTGGTTGCGCAGGAGTTAGTCGAGTTTTGTCCCTATTCGCAGTTGGGAGATGAAGAGAAGAAGGAATACAAAGGTTTGAAGGAGAGTGGGTCTTGGGTTAAAGATGAATTTCCCAGGAGACAAGACGCAGTTGATTTGGACGCCGTACGTTCCCTAGAGAAACGTTGCGGGACACGCTTCCGCGAGCTTTCAGGTACATTGCCAAAGCTATTGGTGGGCGGCGTCATTGTCGTGGCGGCGGCCGTAGGCGCAGGAGGGGCGGCCGCGGTACTCGCTCCGGATATTGCTGTCGGTATCTTCGGAGGCTCGTTTGTCGGCCTTCACGGGGCTGCGCTTGTCAATGCGAGCCTTGCTGCAGCTGGCGGCGGAGCCTTGGCCACTGGCGGCATGGGCATGGCCGGTGGCACTGCTTTGATTACGGGCGGCGGCGCCGCGCTTGGTCTATTGGGTTCCGGCGGCGTTGCCTTGGCGGCATCGATGGGGGAGAACTACGCGCAGTTCGTGCTCGTCGAATGTTCGAGGCTCCTTGCTTTTCTTGATGTGGCTACTGACCGCTGCCCGCATGAAGGGGCTATTTTGGTGCGGAAAGCGGCCGAGGCCGTGCAGCGCAGCATCGCTGGTGTTGAGGAAGATGTCGAGAAGGAGAATGGAAAAGGGGATCGCGGGGATAGCAGGTTGCTTAAGCAGTTGAGGAAGGGTCTTGGGTATTTGACTTCAACCCTTAAGCGGATTGAGAAGATGCAGAAGCGCCTTGGTGCCGACGGTGGGAGTGAGCCGCTCAACAGCTTGCCGGCAACAAGTGATGAATAAGTACATTGCATATTGATGAGCCTGGATGATCGCTGATTCAAGTCACCGGGGCTCATTTTGGTTTTAATGCGGGCGCCCATGCCGGTAAGCCTGCGTTCGATGCCGCTTGTCGAGGCCGAGCGCAGGGCGTTTGATATCACACGTATAATTGCGCTTGTTTAGCTGTGCGAATGCGTTCCGAAGCTATTTTTGCAGGAGGTTTTGGCATGGGCAAAAGTGACAATGCGAGCGAGTTCCTTGATCTCTATAGAAAGCTCGAGGGGTGTATTCGTGAGCATTATGACGTGCCGGAAAAACACGGTCCTGTGGCTTGGCTTGGCAGAAACCCCGGCAGGGCATTCAAGAACGTTGCCGGGGCTCTCAAATATTGCGCAGAAGTTCGCAACCTGCTCTCGCACCAGGAGAGAGTCGATGGCGATTACGCCGTCGAGCCGAGCGACTCGATGCTAACACTCCTGCGCAATACGCTTGCGGCGGTCGAGAATCCTCCCAAGGCAATCGACCACGCCGTGTCCATGCAGAATGTGTTTTCGGCAACTGCGGAGGACTGCGTGAGACCCGTCCTGCGCGAGATGGCGGAAAAATGCTACACCCACGTACCTATCTTGGAGGATGGCATCGTTCGCGGTGTGTTCAGCGAGAACACGCTGCTCTCCTACCTATACGGTGAAGAGATTGTCTGCATTGACGACGAGACGACATTCTCTTCGCTTGCCGAGCTGCTCCCAGTGGACGCTCATGTCTCTGAATCGTTTAGGTTCGTGCCACGTACGATAACGCTCGCAGAGGTTGCGGAGATGTTCACGGTGGCGATGCGCCGTGCTGATCGCATTGGCATGGTGTTCATCACGCATAGTGGTAAGCCCAGCGAGAAGGTTCTTGGGATTATCACTGCTTGGGATGTTGCGGCTTATCTGTAGCGGTCGTAACAGGTACGCGTATGAGTTCTGTACGATTTCAGAGGTTTCAGTGAGACGTGTTTGGGCCAAACTCATCGATGCCGAGGACCATGTCGATGCTGAGGGCGGCTGGAGCAGACGAGGCGTGGCATAGCGATGCGCGATGTGGGCGGCCGCTCGATGCAATGCCAGGGCCGATTTTGTGAACTATGCCCTTAGCTCAAGTCGAAGACGCAGGGGGGCATTCGGGTGCTTTCTTTGGAGCGAAATGTATTTGACTGTACCCGGAATGATCGTTCTCCACGGTGCTGTCATTCGGGCCCCGGCATCTGTCGTTCGCCTTTTCTGTCGTGTTTGCTGTTGCGTGTTCTGCGAGCGACCTTGTGCGGGCCTGCCGGCCCGTTGCCCCAGGTGCACCCGGATAAATGGTATCCACTTGAAGGAAGACGGCCTACCTGGGCTTGCATTTTGGACGCGAAGAGGCAAATAAGCGTCGAGCTAGGAGAATAATCACCGCAAACCGGATAACGAGTTGATCGACGGATCGCCATTCGTACTTCCTGCGTTTTCGTCTCAACGCCTTTTCTGTAGTCTCAAATGAAGCAATAGCCCCCTCTCGATATGATTTCAACCTGCGGTAAGGAGGCTTTGAACGATGTTTTTCCTTATGTTTTTAAGACTATGAGATAATCGCGTCGTTTAGGTATTTTTTGAACCGCATAGGAACAGGGGCACCCATGGCTAGAGACCGTTTGCGTGAAAACACATTCAAAAAATGCGATCTTCATGTGCACTCTTCGTCATGTTATAGCCGGAGTTACTCAAAATCCAATTTCCTTAAAGCCCTTCTTGATAGTGACTTGGATGTCGTAGCTGTCACCGACCACAACAGCATTGACGTGCCTCTTTTGCTCGAGCTGTCGCAAGAGCTTAAAGACCTGAATAAAACTATGTTTGCCGGCGTTGAGTTGAATATCGCGCTCGGGCAAACAACGATTGAGAACTGCGGTCTTACTGTCGCCGATAAATACTTCCATGCTCTTGTTATTTGCGATCTGAAAGATGCTTGCAGTCTTTCAGATGCCGTCGATAGCCTTTTTTCTAAAGACGCTGCTGACCTGAAAAGCGCCCTAGAGGAGCTAAGCAAGGGGTCTATCACGCGCAAACAGTATTCTGAAAAAACCCAGGGTAGATTCATTTTTCTTGAAGACCTGCAGCGTTCCATAGGCCATATAAAACACTATTTCATTCCTCACGAGAACAAAGGTTCGAGGAACTTATCTGATTATCTGCCCAGCAGGAAATCAGACGGCAGCTTTGACGCTAAAAACGATGGGTATAAAGACCGCTTGTTCTACTACAGCCATGCCATGGCGGTCGAAGGCGGTGAAAAGAGCCGTAAGAGCATTTCGCTTAGTATTGCCAAGCATTTGGGAACAACCGTCTCCTCCCTTCTTTTCAGCGATGCACTAAAACTTGAGGATATAGGTAGTAAGTTTACATGGATTGACTTCGATGGTGACTTAGACTCGCTTTTGCTTGCTATAAGCGATCCCGATAGCCGTCTGCGTACATCTGATCAGTATTGTGAACTACCGCAAACTAACAGCCGGAACTTCCTCGAGTCAATTTCGTTCGACGTCGTTGATTCGAACGCGGCCAACGGCAAACGCAATATTTCTCTTCAATTTGCTCCGGGATACAACGGCATTGTGGGCTCACGAGGAAGCGGAAAAAGCCTGCTTGCTCATATCCTTGATGGACATGACTTGACCGACTACGAAGGCTTTATTGATAAGGCAAGTATTCGCTACACGAAAGTAGGTGGCATACCAACGCAGACGCCTCCTGAAAGCATCTATCTTGCTCAGGGTGCTCTTGAAAAGATCTTTGAGGATAAGAGCTTTTCCGATATCGAGCTCCTTGGAAAAGAGATTGAGCCTGACAAAAAAGAATCAGAGAGGCTATCCGGTAAGGCAGCCACGTGCACAAACACAATGCTGGCCATGCAAAGGGACCTTCTTCTTGCCTTTATAAAGAAATACCCCAGTGGCACGGTTAGCATCGACTATCTCAATAGCCCCGAGCCTTCTGGAATAGTGCTGCCTTCTGCTCCCGCGATCGGCAAAGGCAGCAGGGCGCAGCTTACAGAAGCAAAGGGCGCTCTTTCCCAATTTAATAAAGACCTCGGGGATCAAGAGGAACTTCTTTCAAAAATTGAGCTATCTACCGCTTTTCCGGAAGATGAGGTGCTATTCAAGACAATTGCAAACCAGGTCGCTTTATTGAGGAGCGATCTCCTGGCACTAAAAACAAAAGCTGGACTGTTGGTAAACGTGCTCGAAGGTTGCGATGACAGTTGGTTTGAGCTCCGTATGCAACTCGTAAGTGAGTTTTCGGCATTACTGGAACAGCTCAATGCGCGAGATAACTCTGATCAAAAAAATGACTACATATCGCATGAGAAAAAAGCAACAGGCTTCTTCGAGGACTTGCTGGAATTGCGTTTAGCTCTAGTTGACTTGGATGATCAAATTTCGAAATCGCGGCTTGAAGAGCTCTCTCCGATTCCGAGTAGAGAGGTGCATTCCGCAGAAAAAACAATAACCATCTCTCTCGGCTTTCAAGATAAGAACGCCATGTCTTATTGCGACCACGCTGACGGGCTAATCAAGGGGAAGACATGCGTTCATTTGGACGGCTTGGCAAGGGCGGTCCTGTGCTGTTCGGAATCAAGCACCGTTGCGGATGTCTTCAACAGGGGCAAAGTGAAGCCTTCAAACAGATCGAACGACGCAAAAGACTACATTTCGAAATACTATGACGTCTTGGAAAAGGAGTTGAGCGCCAGTAAAGATTTCAATGTCGACATCGCGCTCGATGGGGAATCAATTAAAAGCATGTCTCCAGGCATGAGGGCACACGCTCTTCTTCACCTGTTCTTGAATGACACTATTGCTGAAGACGCACCCCTTTATGTCGTTCTCGACCAACCCGAAGACAACCTTGACGTAAAAACGATAGGTGATTTTTTGGTCGAACGGCTCAAGGCCCTTAAGCTTGATGTTCAGTTGTTCGTTGCGAGCCATTCAGCCCCTGTTGTGGTAAATGGCGATGCACGCGAAATAATCGTCTGCAAAAACGAAAGCGGCGAGATTAACTATTTGAAAGGAACATTAAGCGAGGATGCTATAAAGCAGGAGGTCGCGACGGTTCTTGATGGTGGCGAACTGTATCTAAAGATGCGCTTCAACAAATACAACTTCCAGATAGGAGACGCACGATGATTACCATGGGCGAAAACGGCAATATCATCATCAATGCAAATGTTCATACGTATGACTTGTCTTCCCCTGAGGACTACACGGAACTGCTTCTTTGGCTAACGTCTCCTGATCCGGCTATATCCATTGACTCGAAGGCGTTTGAAATCGATCCGGATGCATCCGATGAATCGAAGGAGACGCTTGAACGCTACGGTAGTTTTTTAAAGACTTTCGTCAAAAAGCGCGAATCGATGATTCTAGACGTGTCGGCAAAACCCTTTTCGAAAAGAAAAGAAGAAATCAAGGAACTATTGAATCGATTAGCTGGGGAATAGTAATCGACCGTCTATCGGCTCTCAGGGCGCTGTTTTCTAAACGTTTATTTCCTAAAGCATGCATTGCGCCACTGCTGGGAGCCGTCGCTTGCGCCACGCCGAGAGTCCAGCTGTCGAAGTCAGCAAAACCATAGAGAACGAGTGGGGCATTTTTGACAAGTTCGACTAATCGTGACTAACGTAGAGCGACGGTGACGTAGCCTGCGTGCAAAATCCAACATGATAATTTTAGCAGCATAAGTCGTATGCCCCTCACCCTGCGGTTCGTTAAATCAAGCTAGGCCTTGTATCAAGTTGCACATTGATATATGCTAAATACCGATTGTATTCGTATGCAATAGGAGCATCTATGGCCAAGCAAATTAAATCCCGAGATCGAGTCATGGATCACGGTGAGGTCTTCACCAACGAGCGCGAGGTCAACGCCATGCTCGACATGGTGGCTTCCGAGTGCGAGCGGATCGAGAGTCGCTTCCTCGAGCCCGCCTGCGGAGACGGAAACTTTCTGGCCGAGGTATTGCGCCGCAAGCTTTCAGTTGTCAAAAAGAACTACGGCAAGTCGGCGCCCGACTACGAGCGCAATGCGTTTCTTGCCGTGTCGAGCCTCTACGGCGTAGAACTGCTTGCCGACAACGCTGCTGCCTGCCGGAAACGTCTTTTCGAGCTCTTCTCGACGGAATACGCCAAGGTCTGCAAAAACCGAATCAATGTTGCGTTTCTTGACGCCATCCGCACTGTTGTCGACAGGAACATCCTGTGCGGAAACGCCCTGTCCATGAAAATGGTCGACGCCGAGCAGAACGACACTGACGAGCCCATCATCTTTTCTGAGTGGACGCTTGCCATGGGAGGCAAGGTCAAGCGCCGAGATTTCCGCCTTGACGAGCTGCTCGAGGGCCAACGCCAGCAGATGAGCCTCTTTGGCCTTTCGGGCAGCAATACCTCGGAGTGGGAGTTCGACGAAGAGTTGCAAGCGTACATTCCGCTGCCCATCCGCGAGTTTCCCCTTATGGACATCTATCAGATAGGAGCTGCCGCATGAGCGAGCTCTATGACAAGACGTACAACCCAGACGTCCTCAGTTGCCTTGCCAACCTATCGAATGACGAGGTCTTCACCCCGCCCGAGGTTGCGAATCAGATGCTTGACATGCTGCCGAAAGAGATTTGGAGCGACCCGAATGCGACGTTCCTCGATCCGGCGTGTAAGTCGGGTGTCTTCCTGCGCGAGATAGCGAAGCGTCTCATCAAGGGCCTCGAGGACGAGTTCCCCGACCTGGATGAGCGCCTAGAGCACATCTTCAAGAAGCAGCTCCACGGTGTTGCGATTACCGAACTCACAAGTCTGCTCTCTCGTCGAAGCGTCTATTGCTCAAAGTATCCGAACAGCAAATATTCGGTTGTCGAATTCGACAGTGCCGAGGGCAACATCCGCTTCAAGCGATGCGAGCATGATTGGTATTTGGGGAAGTGCAAGTTTTGCGGCGTTCCCAAGGCTGTATATGATCGCTCGGATGAACTTGAAACCTATGCCTACGAATTCATACACGCTGAATCACCCAAGGAGCTACTTCCGATGAAATTTGATGTTGTGATAGGTAATCCCCCCTATCAGATGAACGATGGCGGCGGGAATGGTAGTAGCGCTATGCCCATTTATCAAAAGTTCATAGAGCAGGCAGAGAAGCTTAATCCTCGTTATCTTGCGATGATTGTTCCAGCGAAATGGCAATCAGGTGGAAAAGGTCTTGATAACTTTAGGGCGAACATGCTTGCTGATAGGCGCATGAAAAAAATGGTGACATATTCCGACTCGCGTGATTGCTTCCAGGGAGTAGACATTGCCGGTGGCGTCACTTACTTTCTCTGGGAACGTCAATATAACGGCCTATGTGAGACCACGCTTATAGAAAACAACGAAGAAGAGACGTCAATTCGTCAGCTTGATGAGTTTCCAGTCTTTATTCCCTCGGAAGTTGCTGTTGGCATTATCAGAAAAGTACGAGCGAAGTCGCATGCGTTTTACGACTCAATCGTGAGAGCACGTAATCCGTATTCCATTGGCGCCGGAAAAGAGTGCCCGAATGGGGATTTGAAACTTCGTTATCGTGGTGGCATGACAACCATCAATTCCTCTGATGTTTCAAGTGGCAAAGAGATGATTAATGAGTGGAAGGTAATTGTTTCTAAAGCGGCCGCAGAGCATGCTGGACAATCGGATAGAAATGGCCAGCGCAAAATGCTAACCGTTATCGAGGAATTGCCTCCTAAAACTGTAAGTAGTGAGACTTATCTAGTCGTGGATAGCGTTAAAGATAAGCGTACTGCTGACAACCTTTTGCGATATATCAAGACGAAATTCGTTCGTTATCTCATTTGGCAGGCAACGCCAACGCAGAATATCTCCAAAGGCTGTTTCATGTTCGTTCCAGATATTGACCTGACGGAGGAGCCGACCGATATGGGTCTATACAGGCAGTTCGAGCTGACCGAAAAAGAAATCGAAGAGATAGAGAGAAAAATCAAACCTCACGGCCAGGTGGACGGTGAATAGTCATGTACGGAGAAGACTTCTTTCCACAACGCCCGGATTCTCATCCGTCGATCTACGCCTATAAGGACACCAATCCCAACCATAATGGGCTCCTCAAGGTTGGCTACACCACGCGCGACGTCGAAGTGCGTGTGCGTGAGCAATTTCCGGTGATTCAACCCGAGGAGCGACCCTACAACATCGTTTTCGCAGAGTCGGCAGTTCGCGATGATGGCACGGTGTTCCTTGACCACCCGTTGCACCACTGGCTTGAAAGACATGGCCACGAGGGGATGGGTGGCGAGTGGTTCCGCTGCACGCCAGATGATGTGCGCACTGCATGGGTCGCCGTACGCGACCGTACCGAGAACGTCGAGGAGCGTGACCAGAACTTCAAGATGCGCCCAGAGCAGGCAGAAGCCGTGCGGCGCACTCGCGAGTATTTCGAGTCGGTCAACGCCGAGGGTTCTAAACGTACGCCCAAGTTCCTATGGAACGCAAAGATGCGCTTCGGCAAGACATTCGCCTCCTACGAACTCGCCAAGTCCATGGGCATGAGCCGCGTGCTCGTGCTCACGTTCAAGCCTGCTGTCCAGAGCGCGTGGGAGGAAGACCTCAATCGCCATGTCGATTTTGAGGGCTGGCAGTTCGTGTGCCGCGAGGGCCAGCAATACGAGGATTGCGACCCATCCCGTCCCATCGTCTGTTTCGGCTCGTTTCAGGACTACCTCGGCCTCGACTCCAACGGCAACATCAAGGCCCGCCACGAATGGGTGCGTCTAACCGACTGGGACCTCGTCATCTTCGACGAGTACCACTTCGGCGCGTGGCGAGACTCCGCGCGCAAGCTCTTCGCCTCGATTGGCGAGGACGACGAGAAGTCCATCCACGAGGATGTCAAGGTCACCGGCAACGAACAGGACGAGACCTGGCTGCCGATCGTCACCAAGTACTTCCTGTTCCTGTCGGGCACGCCGTTCCGCGCCCTCAACTCGGGCGAGTTCATCGAGGAGCAGATCTTCAACTGGACCTACTCGGACGAACAGGCCGCGAAAGCCGCCTGGAAGCCTTCCCAAGGCCCCAACCCCTATGCGTCGCTCCCTCGCATGGTCATGCTCACCTACCAGATGCCGGAGGACATTAAGCGCATTGCGCTCAACACCGATACCAACCAGTTCGACCTTAACGTTTTCTTCTCCGCTGAAGGCGAAGGCGATGCTGCGCAGTTTAAGTTCAAGAGCTATGTTCAGATGTGGTTGGATCTCATGCGCGGCCAGCACATGCCTACCACGGTTGACGAGCTCAAGCTCGGGGAGAAGCCGGCCATGCCGTTTTCCGACGTGCGACTGCTTTCCGTGCTCGGCCATACTCTGTGGTTCCTGCCCAACGTCGCATCGTGCTTCGCCATGAAGAACCTGCTCATGGAGCGCCAGAACACCTTCTTCCATGATTACCACATCAACGTGTGCGCAGGCTCGGGCGCGGGCATCGGCCTTGCCGCCCTGCCGCCCGTGCAGAAGTCGATGCGCGACCCACTTGAGTCGAAGTCCATCACGCTGTCCTGCGGCAAGCTCACCACGGGCGTCACGGTGAAGCCCTGGACCGGCGTATTCATGCTCTCCAACGTGAAGAGTGCCGAGACTTACTTCCAGACGGCGTTTCGCGTGCAGTCGCCCTGGACGGTCAAAGACGACGACGGGAACATGCAGATCGTCAAGAACGAGTGCTACGTGTTCGACTTCGCGCTCGACCGCGCCCTCACCATGGTGTCCGACTACTCCACGCAGCTCTCCACAGAAAAGAAGGGCCCCGAGCAGAAGGTCGGCGACTTCATCCGCTTCCTTCCCGTGCTCGCCTACGACGGCAGCCGCATGAAGGAGATTGACGCCTCCGAGATCCTCGACATCGCCATGGCAGGGACCTCCGCGACGCTTCTCGCCAAGCGCTGGGAGTCGGCGCTGCTCGTCAACGTCGACAACGACACGCTTCGACGCCTGCTCGCCAACGACGAGGCAATCAACGCCCTCATGAGCATCGAGGGCTTCCGCAGCCTCAACGACGACATCAAGACCATCATCAACAAGTCTGAAGCCGTCAAGAAGGTCAAGAAGGAGAAGGGCGACAACCTAACCCAAAAGGAGAAGAAGCAGCTCACTGAGGAGGAGAAGGAGTTCAAGTCCAAGCGCAAGGAGATACAGGAGAAACTGATCAAGTTTGCCACGCGCATCCCGGTCTTCATGTACCTCACCGATTATCGCGAGGAGACCCTCTACGACGTCATCACTCAGTTGGAGCCGGGGCTTTTTAAGAAGGTCACCGGTCTTGACGTCTCGGATTTCAACTTGCTCGTTTCGCTCGGCGTGTTCAATTCCGCCCTCATGAACGATGCTGTCTACAAGTTCCGTCGCTATGAGGATGCGAGCCTTGTCTATACCGGCATCAACAAGCATGAGGGCGAGAAGGTCGGCCTTTACGATACGTCCCTGTCCAATTACGACTACCTCTACGCGAAGCAGCAGGAGTCGATGGTGGCTCCCGACGGCTCCGCTCTGGGTAACGATGATAAGGCGGCAGTTTCGTCTCCTGTTCCCACGCTAAGGCCTTCGGCCAAACCGTCTACATCGGCTGCGCCAAGGTCGACGGCGAACGTGACGCACCTCGGAGAGATGCCCGTCAAAAAGGACTGGGTCGTCGACCTTCTCGAGTCCCGCAACGTTCGCATCACCGATCGCCGCCCCAAGGGCGGAAGCCTTTGGGCAATCGGCGGCGGGGAGCTCGACGCCGTCATGAGCGAGCTTGCCGCAACTGGCGCACAGTTCACCTACAAGCTGGAGGGCGGCAAGGCAACGGGCTTTAAGGCCGGCTGGTGGCTCTCCGGTTATCCGAAGAAGACCGAGCCCAAGGCATCGGAACCAGAAGAGCCGGCCATCACCGAAGAGGACCTTTCCAAGATCGAGGAGGGAACCCAGGTCTTCCATAAGAGCTTTGGCTACGGAGAGGTCGTCTCAATCGGCAGCGACAGAATCGCCGTGCGCTTCGACAACGATAAAAAGAAGAAAGATCGCGAATTTATGTTCCCGTCAACCTTCTACCAAGGGATGTTGCAGCTATGAGATCCGCAGACGCCATTAAGTCGATACTTGAGGAGCGGGGCCGCTCCCAACGCTCCCTTGCCATCGACCTCGGTCTCACCCCGCAGGCGCTAGACCAGCGCCTGAAGTCGAAGACCATGAAGGTTGAGACCTTGTGCCAAACGGCGGCGCAGCTCGATTACTCTGTGAAGCTGGTTCCGAACGGTGGCGGCGAGAGCATAGAGATCGAGGGTTAGCCGATGAGCCCGGAGCTTGACCTGTTGCTTCCTGATACCGAAAACGAAGCGGGCGCGCCGCAGGGCGCCCCGCGAACCATTGAGCGCTCGCCGAGAAATCTCATCGGAGAGGCTCGTATGGCGTTCGATGCCGGGCTGCTAATCTCATGCCTTACAGTTCTTGTCACCATTCCAGATGTTTGTTCGAACCTGATTGACTCTAGCAATAGAGATGGACAGCGAAATTGGTGCATGAGGTATCTCGGGTTTCCTAGCACCCCTGTGGTTGACGACATTGACAGATCTCGCAAGCAAAGTCGAGACCATATCGAGCGAACGATGAACGTGCTCATGCGGGAAGACAACTTCACCGCATCCGATTTCTGCCAGCTGCGAAACGCTGTGCTCCATACCGGATCTTCGGTCGTTGACGGCGCGGGAGCAAAATACTCGCCGTTCCATTCGATCGGCATACAGGTCTTCAACAACGATAGTCAACTGGTCATCGGATATGGTGTCACCAGCTCACCAGGGTCCGATGGGGTTGAGGACGACTGCCGCATAAAGATCAGCATCAACTTAACTGCTCTGCTTGCGCGCATGGAGAAGGGCGTTGCGGCGTTTTTGAGCGAGTATCCTGAGCTCGATAGGGAGAACGGAAAGAGGGATTGCCTAACTTGGGGAATCGTTGATTTTCGAGCTCCAATCGGGTGAGGCTTTCTTCAGAATGAGGAGTATGGGAAGAGGGGACAACCGCAAATGAAAGCAACCGAGGCAAATCTACTCGACCTTATGGGCGTGGCGAAGATGCAGTTCGTCATTCCCGTGTACCAGCGAGTTTACTCGTGGAGTGTAAAAGAGTGCGAGGTGCTTTGGGATGACGTCATGCGAGCGGGTCGTGATGGCGTATCGCACTTCGTGGGGTCGATGCTCTATATCCCCGAGTCCGAGAGTTCTGCCACGAGCATTTCGCGCGTGCTTCTAATTGACGGTCAACAGCGCATGACGACGTTTTCGTTGATGATTGCAGCTTTGGCTGACTATTTGGAGAACAACCCCGACAAGGCCGGCTTCCTTGGCGACCTCAAGATCTCAGCGCTTCGGAAGAACTATCTCTTTAACGATGATGACTACAACGGTCTGGCGCGCTACAAGCTGGTGCTCTCGCAGGACGACAAAGAGACACTGTTCTCCATCGTTTCTGGGTCTCCCGTGCCAGATGAAAAATCGGATCGCATTGTCGAGAATCATGCGTTCTTCCGCGAAAAGATGCGCGGAAAATCATTTGACCCTGCAAGGCTTTGGGCAGGGCTAAACCGTGTACAGGTCATCGACACTAAGCTCACCGCTGGCGTTGATAATGCCCAGCTCATATTTGAGTCCATGAACTCCAAGGGCAAGCCGCTCACGCCCATTGACCTCATCCGTAACTACGTTCTAATGTCGCTTCCCAACGACGAACAGACCAAGCTTTACGAGGGTTACTGGCATCCACTCGAGCACTTGTTCGGAAAAGGCGGCGAGGACGAGTTCAATGCATTTATCTGGTACTGGCTGTGGCTTAAAGTTCCCAATAGGATGCCGAAGGAGGACGAGGCCTACTACGAGTTTAAGCGCTATTTCACCGACGACTACGATGGTGACACCGAGGGCCTGCTTAAGGAGCTGCGCGGGTATGCACATAGATACGCCAGCCTGTTCCTTGGTAAGGAGAAGGACGACGGACTGCGCCGAGTGTTCGGCAGAATCGTAAGCCTCGACGTGAAGCAGATAAGGCCCCTCTTAATGTTGCTTTACTCGGTTTACGAGGGGAATGGGCTAAGCCGCAATGCGTTTTTACGTATCTGCGAGACTATCGAGTCGTTTCTGTTCAGGCGAGCGGTTTGCGGCAGACTTACCACGGGCCTAAATAATTTCTTTGCCGGCATGTATCGCAATCTCGAGCAGCAGGACGATATAGAGGAGTACGTTACGGCGATGCTCCTTATCCATGGCAGTGGCATGACTGCGTACTTCCCGACGGACGAGCATTTTGTCGAGGAGTTTAAGACGCGTGACTGCTATAACCGCTTCTCCAAAAAGCGCTATTACCTGGAACGCATGGAGAACTGGCACCACCCGAAGGAGCCCATCTCGGCTGACAATTACCAAATCGAGCATGTCATGCCTCAGACGATCGATGATGTGCACGGCTGGAAGGAATCGCTTGGCGAGAACTGGGAAGACATCCACGACAGGCTGTGCAACAACTTGGGAAATCTAACGCTGACGGGTTACAACCAGGAGTACTCAAACCGGTCGTTTTCGGACAAGCTCAATCTTCCTGGCGTGGGGCTTAAGTGCAGTCCGCTTCACCTGAACAAGTCGATTGCCTCGCATGAAAAATGGGGCGAGGAGGAGATTAGGCAGCGTGCGGACGAGCTGGCGAAGGAGGCGTGCGAGATATGGAAGTACCCCGATCTTCCGGCAGATGTCGTCGATAAGTATCGCCCCTCTCGCGGGGAGTCCGACGAGGCTCCTGTCTGGACTCTGCAGGAGAATCACCCTACTTTTGCTGAAGGCGGACTCAACCAGAAGCTTTTCGATGAGGTGTGCGAGTCTGTTCTGAGTGGTAACCCTTCGTGGGAGTCCTATATAGCCAAGTACTATGTAGGCTTCAGGTCGGGCAAGCGAAAACTGCATGCCGTGTTAGAAGGCAGGACTAGCAACGGCGGCTGGATTGCCGTTGGCTTGGCAAAGAGTGTGGACGAGCTGATTGACCCGGAGGATATGTGCCAGGACAAACGCACGCAGGGCGGATTTGGGCCGGGTATGCCGACCTATGTTGCACTCCGTAGCGCTGACGATATCCCCGCGGTGCTCGATCTCATAAAGCAGTGCTAGGTTGAAGGCCGGGAATCTAATTCCCGCCCCTTGCCAGCTCAAAATCATCGATGGCTCATCCGCCTGTCTACACTCCCGCAATCCCGCGCGCCGCGCTCAGCAGCTCATACTCCCTCTGGCTCCACTGGCGCAGCTCGGCCGCGCGCACGGCATCGCGGCACAGGTCCAAAAATACCTCGGCTCCCTCGCAGAAGCACTCGCGGGCAAAGGCGCCGGATCCGTCCGCAACGCACATGCCGTCGGCGAAGAGCTTCCAGCTAGACGGTTTGCGCGAGTCGTCTCCGAGCAGCTTGATCTGCAGTACGTGAGGGTCGCCGGCAGCACAGAGCTCTTCCTCGAGTACCTGCACCGTAAAGCGCATCTGGTGGGAGAGACTGCTCTTGACCATGGCCGAGGCATAGCCGTTCGGCTTGTCCAGAAGATGCATTCGTTTTGGCTTAGCTGCCAGGTTGTGGAAGTCGCGCTCACTGCGCACAGAGAAATTGTCCATACGGACTCCTTTCATCGATGTTGGCAGGGCCACCGTGCCTCTTGGCCGGTTGGCGTCGGGATCGTGGAGCCAACTCTCTACCCCGACTCTGGATAAAACGCACCCGCTCCTTGCGGGCACGATGGAGTGTATCAGCGCGCGCGGACACAAATCAAGCGCGCCTGCGAAATGATGTGCAGACGGCGCTTGATTACGCGGCAATTATTCGGCCAACATTCGGAAAAGTGTCGAAATCAGCCGTAAGAAAGAACGGAAAAGTGTCGGAATCGGCACCTCAAAAGTACGGAAAAGTGTCGAATCTGACGGTCTCAACATTCGGAAAAGTGTAACCGGATAACAAAACAGCACGTAGAAGCTGGTGCTACATATGGACGCTTCAGCCGCCCTCAGCCCCCGCTACTCGTCCCCGTCGTTGGGGTCGCCCTTGAGGTTGTTGACGTCGAGGTAGTCGTTGCTCTCGTCCTCTTTTTGCTGCGTTGCCGTTTCGGGCTCGACGGGGCTGCGGAACAGCTGAAATCCCTCAAACGCAATGACGCCAAGTAGCACCACGACAATCGCTATAAAGATAATCTTTGCCACTGGATTGAAATCCAAAAAGCGCGGCGCCTCTTCTGCGGCGTAGTAGTCGCCATAATAATCGTCGTTGTCAGTGTGGCTATCGGTGTATGAGGATGTGGGTATAGCTTGCGCATGGTCGTCCGGCTCGTATTCGGAAGCGGACGCGGCGACAAGCGGATTTACCGGCTCGCCGAGCGTCGGCGCGCCGGCAGATGTTTCGTCCAGATCGGCATCAGCCCAGGAATCGAAGGCAAACTGACGGGTCGCATAGTCGTCGAGATCTGCAACGGGCGGTTCGGGCGCAAGATGCTGCGCCGCGGCGATAAACGATGCCGTCTCGGAAGGATCGCCTGCCGAATGGGTTTTGCCGCTCATGGGCTCGTCGGCTGTCCAGGGGCGATCGCTCATCACGTCGTCGAGGCTCAACGCAAACAGATCGTCTTCGCCCTCGTCAAACGCGCGTTTCGCATGCCTGGCGGCAGAAGCGAAGCCTCCACGGCCGTTGCGCGATGCGTTGCTCGACCCCATCTTGTTCCATCCTTTCGAACTGTCTAGTCCTTCGATTATATGGAACTTGCCTTGCGGCCGAGTCTTGGATTCGTGCATTCCAGAACTCACGCCCAAAAGGGGAGGGGCGCAGGCGCGCTGACTATTTTTCGCCGGCGGCAGCCTTTGCCTCGTTGAGGTAGCTATAGAAGCTGTATTTAGAGATGCCAAAGAACTCGCAGGCACGCTCGCTCGACTTGGAAATGAGGAAGGCACCGCGACGATCGAGGTAGCCAATGGCGCGAATGCGCTCATCTTTGGTCATAAGGGCTGCGGGCTTGCCCACGTATTGCTCGCACTCGCGCAGCAGATCTTCGAGCAAGTCGCCGATGGTTTTGGTAATGGGCTCGGGCTCGGTGTAGCCCGTGCCGTCGGTGCCGGTAAAGGCATCGAGCGAGCGCTCAAAAGCTTTCATGAGCGTAATGTCAAAGTTAATGCCCAAAATGCCGACAGGCTTGCCCTCGTCGTTGCGGATAAAGATGGTCGAGGACTTAAGCAGCTTGCCATCGGCGGTTTTGGTGAGGTATGGCTCGCGGTCGTGCACGTCGGTGGTGTCCTCGTGCATGGACTCAAACACAATATGGCTGGGACCGTCACCCAGCTTGCGCCCGCTGACATGGCCGTTTTCGATCACTACGATGGAGTGGTCCACGTCCTCGGTCTCCAGATCGTGGACGACGACTTCGCAGTTAGGGCCAAACTGGAGCGCCAGGCCGTGTGCAAGGCGCTTAAAAAACTCAATCTGTGCGGGGGTCATGGGTGCCTTCCTAAAAATTAGTTTGGGCACACTTTGCCATAAACCCCACTTGTTCGCAAATAACGAAAGTGCCGCTGCGTTATGTGACCGTTCGTCGGGGAAAAGGTACCGATTACGGCAACAAACAATTTGTTAGGTTTACCAATCAAAAAGTATGATAGAACATTGCTAACAAACTTTTTGTTTGGCATCCACATAAAAGTTCAGTCGCATGAATGGGAATGGGCTGAAACGCGTATGCGGGGGCCGGCAAGAGAGGACTTAAGGAGTTCACCGTATGGCCGATAAGATCCAGTGGGCGGGCAACACGATGCCCAAGAGCGATGACAAGCACATGGGAATCATGAGCCTCGACCACGTGAAGAAGGCCCGCGCCTTCCACCAGTCGTTCCCCCAGTACACCGTCACTCCGCTTGCCCGCCTGGACGGCCAGGCCGCGCGCCTGGGCCTGTCCAATCTGTGCGTCAAGGACGAGAGCTATCGCTTTGGCCTTAATGCTTTTAAGGTCCTGGGTGGTTCGTTTGCCATGGCCAACTACATTGCCGACGAGACCGGCAAGGACGTTGCCGAGTGCACTTTCGATTACCTGACCTCCGATCAGCTTGCCAAGGACTTTGGCCAGGCCACCTTCTTTACCGCCACCGACGGCAACCATGGCCGCGGCGTGGCTTGGGCTGCCAACAAGTTGGGCCAGAAGGCTGTTGTGCACATGCCCAAGGGTTCCACCAAGCCCCGCTTTGATAACATCGCCGCCGAGGGCGCCACGGTGACCATCGAAGAGGTCAACTACGACGAGTGCGTGCGCATGGCCGCCGCCGAGGCCGACGCCTGCGAGCGCGGCGTCATCGTCCAGGACACCGCCTGGGAGGGCTACGAGAAGATCCCGTCCTGGATTATGGAGGGCTACGGCACCATGGCTTCCGAGGCTGCCGAGCAGCTGCGCGAGATGGCCATCAACCGCCCGACGCACGTCTTTGTCCAGGCTGGCGTAGGCTCGCTGGCCGGCGCCGTGGTGGGCTACTTCACCAACCTGTATCCCGATAACCCGCCCACATTCGTCGTGGTCGAGTGCGCGCCTGCCGCCTGCCTGTACAAGGGCGCTGCCGCCGGCGACGGCGACCCGCGCATCGTGGACGGCGACATGCCCTCCATCATGGCCGGCCTGTGCTGCGGCGAGCCCAACATCCTGGGCTGGGATATCCTGCGCAACCACGCCACCGCCTTCGTGTCCTGCCCCGACTGGGTTACCGCTCGCGGCATGCGCACCCTGGGCGCTCCCGAGAAGGGCGACCCGCGCGTTATCTCCGGCGAGTCCGGCGCTGTGACCACCGGCCTGGTCGAGACCATCATGCTCGACCCCGAGTACGCCGAGCTCAAGGAGCTCATCGGCCTGGACAAGACGAGCTCCGTGCTCTGCTTCTCCACCGAGGGCGACACGGATCCGGATCAGTACCGTCGCATCGTCTGGGAGGGCGAGTACCCCACCTGCTAGCAGGACGACCTGTCCGGGTGGCGGAGCATATGTTTACTCCGCTGCTCGAACAGTCCTGCGCAAGACGGAAAGCACATTAAGTGCTTTCCTTTGCGTGCGGAACTCGCGACGGAGCAAACATATGCTCCGCCACCCTTCGTTGACTTGCTTGCCGGGTACTCGACCTCACGCTGCTTGGCACAAGTGATCTATCTGAAATATCTACCTGTAGGTAAACCCTTGTAGAAAGGTTGACTGTTATGGCTAAAGAACTCGATTTCGACGCTATCAAGGCTGCTGCTGAGTCCCACCGTGCTGATATGACGCGTTTCCTGCGCGCTATGATCTCCCATCCCTCTGAGTCTTGCGAGGAGGGCGAGGTTGTCGCCTGCATCAAGGCCGAGATGGAGAACCTCGGCTATGACGAGGTCAGGGTCGACGGCCTGGGCAACGTTATGGGCTTTATGGGCGAGGGCGACAAGATCATCGCCATCGACTCCCACATCGACACCGTCGGCATCGGCAACATCGAGAACTGGGACGCCGATCCCTATGAGGGCTACGAGACCGACGAGATCATCTACGGTCGCGGCGGCTCCGACCAGGAGGGTGGCATGGCTTCTGCTACCTACGCTGCCAAGATGATGAAGGACATGGGCCTTATCCCCGAGGGCTATAAGATCATGGTCGTCGGTACCGTCCAGGAAGAGGACTGCGATGGCATGTGCTGGCAGTACATCTACAACAAGGACGGCATTAAGCCCGAGTTCGTCATTTCCACCGAGCCCACCGACGGCGGCATCTATCGCGGTCACCGCGGCCGCATGGAGATCCGCGTCGACGTTCACGGCACTTCCTGTCACGGCTCCGCTCCCGACCGCGGCGACAACGCCATCTACAAGATGGCCGACATCATCGCCGACGTCCGTGCCCTCAACAACAACGGCTGCGACGAGTCGACCGACATCAAGGGTCTCGTCAAGATGCTCGACCCCAAGTACAACCCCGAGCACTACGAGGATGCTCGCTTCCTGGGCCGCGGCACCTGCACCGTCAGCCAGATTTTCTACACCAGCCCCAGCCGCTGCGCCGTGGCCGACTCCTGCGCCATCTCCATCGACCGTCGCATGACCGCCGGTGAGACCTGGGAGTCCTGCCTGGACGAGATCCGCAACCTGCCGGCCGCCAAGAAGTACGGCGACGACGTGAAGGTCTCCATGTACATGTACGACCGTCCGTCCTGGACCGGCGAGGTCTACGAGACCGAGGCTTATTTCCCCACGTGGATCAACAAGGAGACCGCTCCGCACGTCAAGGCCCTCGTCGACGCCCACAAGGCCATGTTTGGTGACGAGCGTATCGGCTGCGAGCCCAGCATGGACAAGCGCACCGGTCGCCCGCTGTGCGACAAGTGGACCTTCTCCACGAACTGCGTCTCCATCCAGGGCCGTTACGGCATCCCCTGCGTGGGCTTTGGCCCGGGTGCCGAGTCTCAGGCTCACGCTCCCAACGAGGTCACCTACAAGGACGACCTGGTCACCGCTGCCGCCATGTACGTTGCTGCCCTGAACCTCTACGATCCGAGCCAGGCCGATGGCGACGCCACCGTGTTCCGCGCCGGTCTGACCAACAACAAGATCGATTAGTCCCATTCCTCGATTTTGTTGAGCCGGGGGCCGCTCGTGTCCCCGGCACCCCCTGTTGACTTGGGGCCCGCGGTCGTTATCTCCCATGCTTCCTCAACGGTGGCGGGTCCTCGTCATGGTGCTCTGCATGTTCTAGCCACACGCGCATGCCGGAGCACATCTACTCATTGCGATCGCTTCACCTTTAGAAAGGATATTTACATGGACGCTAAGTTTACCGAGCTCGTCGAGCAGCTGAACGGCCTCGATTTTAAGGGTATGTACGGCAGCGACTTCCTGCACACCTGGGACAAGACCACCGATGAGCTCAAGGCTCTCTACATCGTCGCCGACGCCCTGCGCGAGCTGCGTGAGAACAACGTTTCGTCTAAGATCTTCGACTCCGGTCTTGCTGTCTCGCTGTTCCGCGACAACTCCACCCGTACACGCTTCTCCTTCTCTAAGGCCGCCAACCTGCTTGGCCTTGAGCTGCAGGACCTTGACGAGAAGAAGTCCCAGATCGCCCACGGCGAGACCGTCCGCGAGACCGCTACCATGATCTCCTTCATGGCCGATGTCATCGGCATCCGCGACGACATGTACATCGGCAAGGGCGACGCCTACATGGCCGAGGTCTCCGAGTCCGTGCAGCAGGCCTACGAGGACGGCGTTCTGGATCACCGTCCCACGCTCATCTCCCTGCAGTCCGATTCTGACCACCCCACGCAGTCCTCTGCCGACATGCTCTACCTCATCAACGAGTTTGGCGGTCTCGAGAACCTCAAGGGCAAGAAGGTTGCCGTCACTTGGGCCTATTCGCCCTCTTACGGCAAGCCGCTGTCCTGCCCGCAGTCGCTGATCAGCCTGCTGCCCCGCTTTGGCATGGACGTCACCCTGGCTCACCCCGAGGGCTACGACCTCATGCCCGAGGTCGTCGAGCGCGCCCGCGGCTATGCCGCCGAGTCCGGCACCACCTTTAAGCAGGTCAACACCATGGCCGAGGCCTTCGAGGGTGCCGACATCGTGATTCCCAAGAGCTGGGCTCCGTTTGCCGCCATGGAGAAGCGCACCAACCTGTACGCCGAGGGCGACGACGCCGGCATCGCAGCGCTCGAGAAGGAGCTGCTTGCCCAGAACGCCACGCACCAGGATTGGTGCTCCACGACCGAGCTCATGGAGAAGACTGCCAACGGCCAGGACACCATCTTTATGCACCCGCTGCCCGCCGACATCTCCGGTGTCTCCTGCGAGCACGGCGAGGTCAACGCCGACGTCTTCGACATGCACCGCGTGGGCATGTACAAGGAGGCCAGCTACAAGCCGTATGCCATTGCTGCCATGATGTTCCTGCAGAAGGTTGCCGATCCCGCCGCCACCCTCAAGGCCCTCGACGAGCGAAACACCGCCCGTTGGTTCCAGGCCTAAAGCTGGGCTGAGAAATGGCTAAGCGTATTGTTGTCGCCTTGGGCGGAAACGCCCTCGGCGCCAACCTTCCCGAACAGATGGAGGCCGTCAAGACGACTTCCAAGGCCATTGTCGACCTGATCGAGGAGGGCAACGAGGTCGTCGTCGTACATGGCAACGGCCCCCAGGTGGGCATGATCGCCAATGCGATGGCCGAGCTCACGCGCTCTAACCCTCAGAAGTACATTCCCTGCCCGTTGTCCGTTTGCGGCGCCATGAGCCAGGGCTACATTGGCTATGACCTGCAAAACGCCTTGCGCGAGGAAATGCTCGACCGCAATATCGACAAGGGTGTCGCCACCGTGCTCACCCAGGTCGAGGTTGCGGCGGACGACCCGGCCTTTGCCGACCCGGTCAAGCCGATCGGTCCGTGGATGAGCGAGGCCGAGGCCAAGGAGCTGGAGGCCGACCGCGGCTATCAGTTCATCCACGACGAGAAGCAGGGCTTCCGTCGCGTGGTTGCCTCGCCCAAGCCCGTGAACATCGTCGAGCTCGACACCATCAAGTCGCTCGTCGAGTCCAACCATGTGGTGATCTCCTGCGGCGGTGGCGGCATTCCCGTCACCAAGTCCCAGGGCAACCACCTTAAGGGCGCTGCCGCCGTCATCGATAAGGACTTTGCGGCCGAGAAGCTCGCTGAGCAGCTCGACGCCGATGCCCTGATCATCCTGACGGCTGTGGAGAAGGTTGCCATTGGCTTTGGCACCGACCACGAGCAGTGGCTCGACACGCTGACCGCTGCCGACGTTAAGCGTCTGTCCGAGGCCAACGAGTTCGGTCGCGGCTCCATGCTGCCCAAGGTTCAGGCCGCCTCGACGTTTGCCGAGAGCAAGCCGGGCCGCACGGCGCTCATCACGCTGCTCGAGAAGGCGCGCGATGGCCTTGCCGGCAAGACCGGTACCACGTTTACTGACAACGCCGAGTAGGCATATCGTACTGATGTAGAGGAGGGTGTCCTGCGCTGCGGGATGCCCTCCTTTGTGTTACAGAGAGCCGAGGGGCGCTCGCTGGAAAAACGAGCGTGCGCCTGTTCCGACGGAGTGCGAGCTTGGTATGGTGGGTATAGCAACTATGGTGTCCAAGGCAACCAGGGGAGGTTTGCGAAGATGAAACTTGGTTGCGTCATTATGGCTTCGGGCGAGGGCAAGCGGTTTGGCTCTAACAAGATGCTTGCCGATATCTATGGCGAGCCGCTGATTGCCCGGACCATCGATTCGGTTCCCCGGGGCTTTGACGTTGTGGTTTCGACGCGTTGGTCCGAGGTTGCTCAGATTTGCGAGGACAAGCATTGCCCGTGCGCGCTGCACGAGGGTGAGCTGCGCAGCGAAAGCGTCCGTGCGGGCCTTTCGTGGGGAGTCGATCACAACTGGAAAGGTTGCCTCTTTTTGCCGGGCGACCAGCCGCTTGTGAGCGCGGATTCTTTTGAGGCCATGGTTCGCGCGTTTGACGAGCACGGCCGCAAGCACCCGGTACGTCTTGCGTGCAACGGTGAGCCTTCGAGCCCGGTGCTCTTTCCGACGGAACTGTTCGATGCGCTTATGTGTCTTGAGGGCAAGGACGGCGGCGGTTCGATCCTCAAGGACCGCACCGACGTGGTGCTGGTCGAGGCGCGTGCCTACGAGCTGTGGGACGTCGATACCGCCAAGGGACAGCGACGCATAACGGAGCATATCGCGGCCTGCTCGTATTTTGATCGCGTGGCCAACTGTATGAATCAATAAGGAGCAACATGATCATCATCAAAAACGGCGCGCTCGTGACGCCCCAGGGGCTTCGCCGCGCCGATCTTGCCATGGAGGGCGACAAGATTGTGCGGATTGCCGCATCAATCGAGCCGGCCGAGGGCGATACCGTCCAGGACGCCACCGACTGCTGGGTGTTCCCCGGCTTTATCGACGGCCACACGCACATGCAGTGCTGGACTGGCATGGATTGGACGGTCGATAGCTTTGAGACCGGTACGCGCGCGGCTGCCTGCGGCGGTACGACGACCATCGTGGACTACGCGACGGCCGATCGCGGCGTGACCATGCCCGATGCCTTTGCCGAGTGGCATCGCCGCGCCGACGGCACCTGCACGGCAAACTACGCTTTTCATATGGCGCTCGCCGAGTGGAATGAGCGCAATCGCGCCGACCTTTCGGCCATGCGCGAGGCGGGTGTATCGTCGTTCAAGACCTACTTTGCCTACGACCACCTGCGCTTGGACGATGCCGAGACGCTCGAGGTGCTCGAGGAGCTCAAGCGCGTGGGCGGTATCCTGTGCGTGCATTGCGAGAACGGCACGTTGGTGAATGAACTGCAGAAGCGCGTGTACGAGCAGGGGATTCATGGGCCCGAGGGGCATGCGCTCAGCCGGCCGGACGTGTGCGAGGCCGAGGCCGTGAGCCGTCTGCTGTATCTGGCGCACTTGGCAGGGGACGCTCCGGTCAACGTGGTGCATCTTTCGACCAAGCTGGGGCTCGAGGCCATTCGCGCTGCCAAGGCGCGCGGGCAGAAGAACATCTATGTCGAGACCTGTCCTCAGTATCTGATGCTCGACGACACCTGCTATCTGGAGCAGGGAGAGGACGGCTTTGCGGGTGCCAAGTATGTGATGAGTCCGCCACTGCGCCATGCCGGCGACCGTGCGGCTCTGCGCGAGGCACTTGTGGCCGGCGAGATCGATACTATCGCCACCGACCACTGCAGCTTTAATCTGCACGGGCAAAAGGACCGCGGGCGCGACGACTTCCGCGCGATTCCCAACGGCGGGCCCGGCGTGGAGCATCGTCCTGTCGCGATTGCTACGAGCTTTGAGGGGCAGCTGGGCCCCGAGGACCTCTGCCGCCTGATGAGCGAGAACCCGGCGCGCGTGTTTGGCATGTACCCGCGCAAGGGCTGTCTTGCCGAGGGCTCCGATGCCGACGTGTGCGTGTGGGATCCCCAGGCGCGCTGGACCATTCACGCGGCGACGCAGCATCAGGCTGTGGACTACACGCCGCTCGAGGGCTTTGAGGCGCATGGTCGCGCCAAGGCCGTTTACGTCAACGGCGTGCTGGTGGCGCGCGATGGCGAGCCCACCGGAGCCCAGCCCGGTCGCTACGTGCCCCGCTAGCAGGGGGTGCCGCCAGGGTAGCTAATTTGGGACGGGGCTCTTTTAGCTACCCTGCCTACCTGATGATTTTTCTCTCAACATGGGGTAGCTAAAAGAGCCCCGTCCCAAATTAGCTACCCCTGGAGGCTGGTGGCGACGACGGGGCGGCCGAGGGCAGCCTCGAAGCGGGCGGCCATAGCCGGGTCGCTGAGCGTGTCGACTTGGTTGAGTATGACGTGCGCGGCGTCGAGCCTCAGCGCCTGCATCTCGGCATTGAGCACCTGGGCGACGCGCTCGGGCGTGGCGATGTCGGTGGGCTCGCAGCCGCAACGCTCGCAAAAGAGCGCGGGGCGGTGGACGGCTTCGTTGATGGGCTTGTCGAGCCCCGAGGCGCCAACGATCCAGACGATGTTGACCGTGCCAGAGGGAATCACCGGCTCCCAGGCGGCGTGGGCTTTGAGCGGGAGCCGCTTGCTGCCGTCCGCCTCGGCCAAGACGTAGTTAAAGCGCTGTGCCAGCCCGCCGAGCGGCTCGGCGGGGGCAGAGAGCTTGCCCGTCTCGGGGTCCAAGACACCTGCTTGGCAGATGCTTCCCCGCGCAAGGCCCGCGCAGGCCTCGCAGGTGCAACCGGGGACATGTGCGGCGCCCGGCTTCCAAGGTGCGGCGTCCAGGCGACGACTCGACCCGTCCCATGGCACGCCGGCGACGGGAAACATATGCGTGGTGGTGCAGAGGAGCACGCGGCCGCCCGCGCGCATAAGCTCAAGGCCGAGCGCCTTTAGCAAGGTCGACTTGCCGCCGCTGCCGATAATCGCGGTAATGCCCGGCTCGATCCTGAGCGCCGAGGAGAGATTGCCGCTAACCGTTTCCATCTGTTCACCGCCGTATAATACTGTGATAATAAATAATCATTAGAGTAGCGGTCGAACCGCTTTTGCTCTGCTCAAACCGTAGCACAGGGAGGTGCCCCGGAAATGCTCGTTTATGTTCGTGGTGCCGGCGATATCGCCACGGGTGTCGCCGCCCGCTTGGTGCGCGCCGGCGTGTCGGTCGTTATGGCCGATATCGCGGTTCCCACGTGCATCCGTCGCACAATCAGTTTTTGCGAGGCTATTCGCCTGGGCGAGGTCCAGGTCGAGGGCATTCGCGCCCGCTTGGCGCAGACGCCGGCAGAGGCGCTTGCAATTACCCAGGCCGGAGATGTCGCCGTTGTGGTGGATCCCCAGGCCAAGATGCTCAGCGAACTTAAGCCCGCTGCCGTGGTCGACGCGATCCTGGCCAAGCGCAATTTGGGCACCACGCGCGATATGGCGCCTGTCGTCATCGCCGTAGGACCGGGCTTTACCGCGCCGGTCGATTGCGATGCCGTGGTCGAGACCATGCGCGGTCATTTCCTCGGCCGCGTCATCACCCAGGGCTCGCCCCAGCCCAATACGGGCGTGCCGGGTGTCATCGCCGGGTATGGCAAGGAGCGCGTTATCCACAGCCCCGCCGCCGGTGTGTTTAGGTCCGACCGCGCGATCGGCGACATCGTGAGTGCCGGCGATGTGATCGGGTATGCGGGCGACACTCCCATGGTCACGCAGATTGACGGCTGCTTGCGCGGGCTTTTGGCCGACGGCGTTCAAGTCACTGAGGGCTTTAAATGCGCCGATGTCGACCCACGCGGCGACGCCAGCTACATCAACTATATTTCGGACAAGGCGACGTCGGTCGGCGGCGGCGTGCTCGAGGCGCTCGCCATGCTTACCGACGTTTTTAGGGAATAGGAAGCGACGATGGAAAAGCTCGATGTGGTGAATGCTGCGCTTGGCGCTCTGAAGGCCGGTAGGACGTGCGAGCTGGTGGTAGTGGCCGGCACGGCAGGGTCATCGCCGCGCGGCGTGGGCGCCTGGATGGCCGTCTTTGCCGATGGCAGCCAAGCGGGCACCATCGGCGGCGGTAAGATCGAGCTCTTTGCGCTGGACGAGGCGCGCGAGCTGTTGGCCGCAGGGCAGTCGCGCCTGGTCCGCTACACCATGGGCGGCGAGAACTCCGATACCGGCATGATCTGCGGCGGAGCCATCTGCCTGTGCTATCTGCACTTGGATGCATCGCAGGCGCCGTTGTTTCAGGAGGTTGCCGACGTCTTGGCGTATCGACGCATCGGCGACTTCGTCATCGACTTTGAACCGTTTATCGCAAGCGCGCTCGAAAGCGACGCCGCCGAATACCATGGCGAGGAGTCGCGCCGCACCATTGTGGGTTGCCCCGGGCTTTCGCTGACGGAAGAGGGGAGTAAGGTCACCTACACCAACGCCGCCTCCGAGATTCCCCCGGCGCACATCGAGACGCTTTGCCCCGAGGGCCTGACCTACATCTTTGGCTGCGGTCACGTGGGCGCCGCGACGGCGCGCGCGCTCACGGCGGCGGGCTTTGCCGTTGTGGCGTGCGATGACCGCCCCGGCACGCTGACGCCCGAATGGGTGCCCGGCGTCTACGACCGTCGTCTGGTCGACTACAAGAACCTGGACGAGTTATGCCCCATCGGTCCGCGCGATCTGGTAGTCGTCGCCACGGCGGGCCACAAGTCCGATATCGATGTGGTGATTCAGGCCTTGCGCGCCAAGCCCGCCTATTTGGGTTGCCTGGGTTCGCGCCGCAAGACGGCCTTTGTGCGGGCTCGCTTGGAGCAGGAGGGCTTTACGCAGGACCAGATCGACGAGCTGCACCTGCCGATCGGCGTTGCCATTCAGGCCGAGGACCCCGAAGAGATCGCCATCTCCATCGCCGCCGAGATGATCCATCTGCGTCGCACCAAGCTCGTCCCCCGCAAGCGCTAGTCGCATCCCAGGGGTAGCTAATTTGGGACGGGGCTCTTTTAGCTACCCTGCCTGCTCGATGATTTTTCTGGGACGGGGATTAAAAAATCATTAGGTACGCAATGATTTATAAATCCCCGTCCCAGAAAAATCATCTCGAGGCGTTCGCTCACTGTTGGGTAGCTAAAAGAGCCCCGTCCCAAATTAGCTACCCCAGCCCTCTGCCGCATGCGGGTCAAAATGCTACCTGTGCCATATGCCCTATAATGTCCGCCCGTTGGGCGGCATAGGGCCGCTGCCTAGGGTATGGGAGGCGCAAATGGCAGAGTCGGTGGCAGGGGACGCCCTGTTCGAGCGTACGGGAAGAGTTTCGTTTGTGCAGGTATTGCCCCATGCACTGCAGCATGTGCTGGCGGCATTCGCGGGTATCGTCACGCCCGCTATCATCATCGCGTCGGTCTGCGGCTTCACGCCTCAAGAGGAAGCCGCCGTCATTCAGGCGTCGCTCGTCCTCTCGGCGCTTGACATTTTCCTTCAACAGTTCCCCATAAAAGGCATCGTCGGCTCGGGCTTGCCCATCGTGATGGGCGCGAGCTTTACCTTCGTGCCGGCACTTAAAGCGGTCGGTCTTGAGCTTGGTTTCGAGGCCGTGCTGGGCGCTCAAGTTATCGGCGGCGCGCTCGTCGTGCTCTTTGGTCTTTTGTTTAAGCGCGTGAGCTTTCTGTTCCCAGCTCCGGTGCTCGGCACCGTCATCTTTGTCATTGGCCTGTCGCTGTGCCCGGTTGCCGTGGCGTCCATGGCAGGCGGGGAGGGCGCGGCCGATTTTGGCAGCGTCACCAACTGGACCGTCGCGCTCGTGACGTTTGTCGTCACCTTTATGGTCGGTAACTACGGCAAGGGCGCGCTCAAGCTGGGCAGCATCCTGGCCGGTATCTGCGCAGGTTTTGTCGTTGCGGCGGTGTTGGGCATGGTCGACTTCTCGGCTGTCGCGACTGCAAGTTGGTTTGCCCCACCGGCGTTTGGCGCCCATCGTCTGGTGTTCGATCCAGCGGCGTGCGCCGTGGTGGGCGTTGTGGCCATCGTGAACGCCGTGCAGGTTATGGGAGAGTTTGCCGCCGTGTCCTCTGCGGCGCTCGATACCCCCGCGACCGATAGTCAGATCTCGGGCGGATTGATCGCCAATGGTCTCGTCGGTATGCTCTCGGGCTTTTTGGGCGGCGTCCCCACGGCAACCTTTGGCCAGAATGTGGGCATCATCGCCGAGAACAAGGTCGTCAACCGTATGGTCTTTACGCTCGCAGCAGCCATTCTGCTCGTCGCGGGCCTGCTGCCCAAGTGCGCGGCAGTGCTCACGTCCATTCCGCAACCGGTGATTGGCGGCGCCACCATTGGCGTGTTCGCAACCATCGGCATGAACGGTGTGGTCATGTTTTCCCGCCACGGCCTGTCTCAGCGCGATACCACGCTCATGGGTCTCTCTATCGCCTTTGGCACGGGCATTGAGCGCACGGCCGGCGCACTTGCCGGCGCTGGATTCCCCGCATGGGTCGACACCGTCTTTGGCGGATCCTCCATTGCCGTCGCCGCACTTGTCGCCGTCGTCCTCAACCTGGTCCTGCCTCGCCAAAAATAACGCCTCATATATGAGTTGCGGTGAAATACGGATTGTTTAAGCCGGTTAAGCCGTCAAACAGTCCCTATTTCACCGCAACTGTTTTTTGGGACCCATTTGTGCGGGGGAGTTGTGGAGTTGTGCAGGCAGACGATGTTTTTCTGGAAATACGCGCCCAATGCGCGTATAGTACCGATTGTTTTGTCGGCTCCTGCTGCGTCGAGTCCAAACCGCGAAATGCCATGAGCGGCGCGGATGCAGTCAGGAGGCACGAGGACAACCCACCGTGGCCACGCCCCGTGCTTAAAACCCCAAGAAGGAGTGAACAATGGCAGAAGAGAAGTATGTGCCGCGTCTGAAGGCCAAGTACAACAACGAGGTCAAGCAGCAGCTTCAGGACAAGTTCCAGTACGAGAACGTCATGATGATCCCCAAGTTTGAGAAGATCGTCGTGAACATGGGTGTCGGCGAGGCCGCTACCGATTCCAAGGCCATCGACGGTGCCGTGCGCGACCTGCGCGCCATCACCGGCCAGCAGCCGATGATCACCCGTGCCCGCAAGTCCATCGCTACCTTCCGCCTGCGCGCTGGTATGCCGATCGGCTGCAAGGTTACCCTGCGTGGCGACCGTATGTGGGAGTTCTTCGATCGTCTGACCTCCGTCGCTATCCCCCGTATCCGCGACTTCCGCGGCATCTCCGCCAAGAGCTTCGACGGCCGTGGTAACTTCTCCATGGGCGTCACCGAGCAGCTCATCTTCCCCGAGATCGACTTTGACTCCGTCGATCACCAGCGTGGTATGGACATCACTTTCGTGACCACCGCCAACACCGATGAGGAGGCCAAGGCCCTTCTGGACGCCTTTGGTTTCCCGTTCAAGAAATAGGTTCACCTGCCCTATAAGCGCCGTTCCCACAAGGGGGCGGCGCTTGGGGCGAACAATACTCTATGTGAGGAGGATATAAGTGGCTAAGACATCGATGATCGTCAAGTGCAATCGCAAGCAGAAGTTCTCTACTCGTGAGTACACGCGCTGCCAGCGCTGCGGCCGTCCGCACTCTGTGTACCGCAAGTTCGGCCTGTGCCGTGTCTGCTTCCGCGAGCTTGCACTCAAGGGCGAGCTTCCCGGCGTTAAGAAGGCCAGCTGGTAAGTCACTACCAGCGTTTCAAGCATCCGTTTGGAACAGGGAAAACGTGCTAGTTAGGCTTTGCCGTTAAGGGCGGCGAAGAACCAAGAGCACGTGTTCATCAAGAACGAAGGAGAATCTGTATGAACCTTACAGACCCGATCGCAGATATGCTTACGCGCATTCGTAACGCTAACTCTGTGAACAAGGCCACGGTCTCCATGCCGAGCAGCAAGAAGCTCGTCGAGATCGCTCGTGTTCTGCACGAGGAGGGCTACATCGAGGGCTACGATGTCGAGGACACCGTTCCCCAGAAGACTCTGCACATCACGCTTAAGTATGGTCCCAAGAAGGCTAAGGTCATCAACGGCATCCGCCGCATTTCCAAGCCGGGCCTGCGTAAGTACACCGGCGTTGCCGACATGCCCCGCGTCCGCGGTGGCCTTGGTACCGCCATTATTTCCACCAGCCATGGCGTCATGACCGACCGCGATGCTCGCAAGCACAACGTCGGCGGCGAGATCATCGCTTACGTCTGGTAATTCGCTCGGTAGGTAGAAGGAAAGGAGATCACCGTGTCTCGTATCGGTAATAAGCCTGTCCAGATTCCCGCCGGAGTCGAAGTGGCAGTCAACGGCAACAACGTTGTCGTCAAGGGTCCCAAGGGCCAGCTCGAGCTCGATGTCTATGAGAAGCTCGCTATCAACATCGAGGACAACGTCCTCACCGTTTCCCGTCCCGACGACGAGCGTGAGACCCGTGCCCGCCACGGCCTCACCCGCGCCCTCATCCACAACATGGTTGTTGGCGTTTCCGAGGGCTTCGAGAAGAAGCTCGAGCTCGCCGGCGTCGGTTACCGCGTGCAGCAGAAGGGCAAGAACCTCGAGTTCTCCCTGGGCTTCTCGCACCCCGTGATCGTCGAGGCTCCCGAGGGTATCACCTTCGAGGTTCCCGACAACACCCACGTGAACGTCAAGGGTATCAACAAGCAGCAGGTCGGTCAGATCGCCGCTGAGATCCGCGGCCATCGTCCTCCCGAGCCTTACAAGGGCAAGGGTATCCACTACGTTGGCGAGCACATCCGCCGCAAGCTGGGTAAGGCCGCCAAGTAGTCGTAACCGACTCACTCGCATAAGACCAGCACCCCGTTAGGTGCTGGCAAGATCAACCTTTTTAGGAGTTTACGTATGAACAAGCATAAGGCGAAGCTGGAAGGCCTCAAGCGTCGTCAGCGTCGTGTTCGCGGCAAGATCTCGGGTACCGCCGAGCGTCCGCGTCTTCGCGTGACCCGTACTAACGCCAACATCTATGCCCAGATCATCGACGACAGCAAGGGCTCCAGCCTGACGCTCGTCTCTGCCTCGACCCTCGAGGCCGAGTTCAAGGGCACCCACACCTCGAACAAGGAGGCTGCGGAGAAGGTCGGTCAGCTCGTTGGCAAGCGTGCCATCGAGGCCGGCATCACCAAGGTCGCCTTCGATCGCGGTGGCCGTATCTACCATGGCCGCGTCAAGGCCCTCGCCGACGGTGCTCGTGCCGCCGGTCTCGAGTTCTAGGAGGTATGTAGCACATGGCTCGTAATCAGAAGCAGCAGCGCGAGGCCTCCGAGTTCGAGGAGCGCGTCGTTTACATCAACCGCGTGTCGAAGACCGTCAAGGGCGGTCGTCGCATGAGCCTCGTCGCTCTCGTCGTCGTTGGCGATGGCAAGGGCAACGTCGGCGTTGGCATGGGCAAGTCCGCTGAGGTGCCCATGGCCATCTCCAAGGCGTCTCTCGATGCCAAGAAGAACATGTTCCACGTGCCGGTGACCGAAGAGGGCACCATTCCGCACGAGGTTATCGGCCACTTTGGTGCCGGCCGCATCATCATCAAGCCCGCTGTCGAGGGTACCGGCGTTATCGCCGGCGGCGCTGTGCGTCCCCTCTTTGAGCTTGCTGGCATCAAGAACGTCCTGTCCAAGTCCCTCGGTACCGACAACGGCCTCAACATCATCAAGGCTGCCGTCGAGGGCCTCAAGGAGCTCTCCAGCCCTGAGGACGTCGCGGCTCGCCGTGGCCTGACGGTCTCCGAGATGTTCGTCGGTAAGGAGAACTAAGCATGGCTGACACCATCAAGATCAAGCAGGTCCGCAGTACCAACGGTTGCAAGCAGGACCAGGTCCGTACTGTCCGTGCCCTCGGTCTCCACAGGATCCGCGAGGTTCGCGAGATTACTGACAACGAGTCCGTCCGCGGCATGATCTTCAAGGTCAAGCACCTTGTCGAGATTGTAGAGGAGTAGCAAATGCAGCTTCACGATCTTACTCCCGCGCCCGGTTCCACCAAGAACCGCAAGCGCGTTGGCCGTGGCAATTCTTCGGGTCACGGCACCACTTCTGGCCGCGGCCAGAAGGGCCAGGGCTCTCGCTCTGGCGGCACCAAGGGTGCCGGCTTCGAGGGTGGCCAGACTCCGCTGGCTATGCGCCTGCCCAAGCTTCCGGGCTTCCGCAACCCCCGTCGTATCGAGTACACCGCTGTTAACGTTGAGCGTCTCGAGCGTAAGTTCGAGGATGGCGCTGTGATCGACGGTGCCGCTCTTAAGGCCGCTCGCATCACCAAGAGCGAGTTCGAGCCCGTCAAGGTGCTCGGCAATGGTGAGCTTACCAAGAAGTTCACGGTCAAGGTCGACAAGGTCAGCGCTTCTGCGCAGGCCAAGATCGAGGCCGCCGGCGGAAAGGTCGAGCTGCCGTGCTAAATGGTCTTAAGAATGCTTTCCGCATCAAAGAACTGCGCGAAAAGATTCTTTTTACCATAGCTATGCTCGTCGTGTACCGCATTGGTGCGCACGTTCCTGTGCCCGGCATTCCCTTCCAGGGGATGCTGGGCCTTTTCTCGACCGATAACAATTCGGTCGCCGCAGGTGCTATGGCCCTCCTGAATCTTTTCTCTGGCGGCGCGTTGAGCTATGTGTCGGTGTTTTCGCTGGGCATCATGCCTTACATCACCAGCTCGATCATCCTCCAGATGCTCCAGGCCGTTGTGCCTTCCCTGCATGAGCTTGCCCGCGAGGGCGAGGTCGGTCAGACCAAGATTACGCAGTATTCGCGTTACCTCACCCTGGCTCTGGCAATCCTCAACTCCGTGGGTTACCTCTTCCTCTTTAAGAGCTTCGGCATCAGCTTTAATGGCGCCGCCGCTCCCGAGATCATCTTCGACCTCATGATCGTCGGCACGCTCACCGCGGGCGCCATGCTGATCATGTGGATTGGTGAGCTCATTACCCAGCGTGGTATCGGCAATGGCATGTCGCTGATCATCTTTGCGAACATCATGGCCGGTCTGCCGCAGGCGATCTTCTCCAGCACCGAGGGCAATGGCGGTGGCATCATCACTATGGTGATCATCTGCGCCATCATCCTGCTGGTTATCCCGCTGATTGTTTTCCTTGAGCGCGGCCAGCGCCGCATTCCGGTCTCCTACGCTAAGCGCGTCGTGGGCCGTCGCATGATGGGTGGCCAGACCACCTACCTGCCCATCAAGGTCAACACCGCGGGTGTCGTGCCGATCATCTTCGCTTCGGCGCTGCTGTACTTCCCGGCTCAGGTTGCCGTGTTCTTCCCCGGCATCGGCTGGATTCAGGCAGTTGCCTCTGCGCTTTCGACCGGTTGGCTCAACTGGGTGCTTAACGTTGTCCTCATCGTGTTCTTCGCGTACTTCTACACCTCCATGGTGTTCAATCCCGATGACACGGCCGACAACCTTAAGAAGCAGGGCGGCTTTATTCCGGGCGTTCGTCCGGGTAGGGCTACCGCGGCCTACATCAAGAACGCGCTCAACAAGATTACGCTTCCCAGCGCTGTCTTTTTGGCGCTCATCGCCATCGTGCCTTCGATCATCTTCTCCTTCACGGGCAATCAGCTGATCCAGGCATTTGGCGGCACGTCCATCCTCATCATGGTCGGCGTCGTGCTCGACACGGTCGACAAGCTCGAAGGCCAGATCAAGATGTATGATTACGATGGATTCTTTAAATAGGCTAGAGGAGGATTGCTCATGAACCTCGTATTGCTCGGAGCTCCGGGTGCCGGTAAGGGCACCGTTGCACAGGAGCTCGTCGCCGAGTTTGGCGTCGCCCACATTTCCACGGGCGATCTGCTGCGTGCTGCCGTCAAGGGCGGCACCGAGCTTGGTATTCAGGCTAAGAAGTACATGGACGCTGGCGAGCTCGTTCCCGACCAGCTCGTGATCGACCTTGTCAAGGAGCGCCTTGCCGCCGATGACGCCCAGCAGGGTTTCATCCTCGACGGCTTCCCGCGCAACACCGCCCAGGCTGTGACGCTCGATTCCGAGCTCTCCGCCATGGGCCGCGAGATCGACTGCGCCCTTCTGGTCGACGTGGCCCCCGAGGTCATTATCGATCGTCTGTCTTCGCGTCGCACCTGCCGCGCCTGCGGTTACACCGGCACTGCTGCCGATGTTACCTGCCCCAAATGCGGCGGCGAGATGTATCAGCGCGACGACGATAAGCCCGAGACCATCAAGAACCGTCTCGACGTCTACGAGAAGTCCACGAGCCCGCTTGTCGATTACTATCGTGGCCAGGGTCTGCTCAAGTCGGTCAACGGTGACCAGGCTCGCGAGACCGTATACGGGGATGTCAAAGAGGCCCTCGGTCTATGATTAAGATTAAGTCTGCAACGCAAATCGAGCAGATGAAGAAGGCAGGAGCGCTATCTAAGATGGCGCTCCGCCACGTTGGAGCCATGGTGCGCCCCGGCGTTTCGACTTTTGAGCTCGATCAGCTCGCGGAGCAGATTATCCGCATGCATGGCGGCACCCCGGCCTTTAAGGGTTACGGCGGGTTCCCGGGGACCATTTGCGCATCGATCAACGATGCCGTGGTCCACGGTATTCCCAACCCCGATATGATCCTGCGCGATGGCGATATCATCTCTATCGATACGGGAGCCGTTGTCGACGGTTGGGTTGGCGATAACGCATGGACGTTTTTCGTCGGCACCCCTACGCCCGAGGCCAAGGCCCTGTGCGAGGTTACGCGCGATTGCCTTAAGGCTGCCATTGAGCAGGCTGTTCCCGGTAACCATATCGGGGATGTTGGTTATGCCGTCCAGTCCCTCGCCGAGTCTCACGGTTATGGCGTGCTTCGTGACTATGTGGGTCATGGCATTGGCCGCGTGATGCACGAGGACCCCAACGTTCCTAACTATGGAAAGAAGGGGAGGGGCGTTCGCCTCCAGGCCGGTATGGTCATTGCCATCGAGCCGATGGTAACGATGGGTTCCAACCATGTGAGCACGGGCTCCGACGGTTGGATCGTCACCACCAACGACCACCTGCCCGCCGCGCACTACGAGAACACCGTCGCCATCACCAATGACGGTCCGGTGATTCTCACCACCGATGCGCAAGGATCCTGGTGTTCGCTCCAAGGCGGAGAAATGTAAAAGTCGCCGCCCCCTGATGCCCAACCTCGCCTTTCAATTTCGAAGGCATGACCCCAAGGTCTATGCCTTCTCATTTCAAGGCGATCTTGGGCATCAGGGAACGGCTTTGTTTTACATTTCAAATGTAACAAGTTCCACGTAGTTGTGGAGCCATTACGAAGTTATTACGATGCGTGTATACGTGTTGTAGAATACTCAATCGCTGTCGTTTTCTAGAGAAAGATGATTGCTTGTGAAGAAGGAAGACGCAATTGAGCTCGAGGGTACGGTAAAGGAACCGTTGCCCAATGCCATGTTTAAGGTCGAGCTCGAGAACGGTCATTCGGTTCTGTGCAACATTTCTGGCAAGATTCGAATGAATTACATCCGTATTCTCCCCGGTGACAGGGTTGTCGTGGAGCTTTCCCCGTACGACCTGACCCGCGGCCGCATCACCTATCGCTACAAATAGCGGCACGCATACACGCACTCTATTTCCGACTGCAGGCTTAGCTCAACCTACGGTCGGATTGTGTGTGAAGACCAGCCATAGTTTTAAACGCCTGCGGCTGGGCGAGTAGATAGTAGGGAAGTAGTTTGAGCGCTACCGAAAGGAAGAACGATGAAGGTACGTCCTTCGGTCAAGAAGATGTGCGATAAGTGCAAAATCATTAGGCGCCATGGCAAGGTCCTCGTCATTTGCGAGAACCCCCGTCATAAGCAGCGTCAGGGTTAAGAGAGGAGACTACGTTGGCCCGTATTAATGGTGTCGACCTCCCGCGTGAGAAGCGCGTTGAGATCGGTCTGACCTACATTTACGGCATCGGCCGCACCACTGCGACGAAGATTTGCGTCGAGTGCAACGTTAACGTGGATACGCGCGTTAAGGACCTCACCGAGGATGAGGTTAACGCCATCCGCGAGTATATCGACAAGAACCAGATCATGGTTGAGGGCGACCTCCGCCGTGAGCGCAACCAGAACGTCAAGCGCCTTATGGACATCGGCTGCAACCGCGGCCTTCGTCACCGCAAGGGCCTCCCGGTCCGCGGCCAGCGCACCCACACTAACGCTCGTACCCGCAAGGGCCCGAAGCGTCAGATCGGTGCTAAGAAGAAGAAATAAGGAGCGCTAGATAGATGGCTACTGCTAAGAAGAACGTTCGCGCTGCCCGTCTGAAGCGCGCGGACCGTAAGAATATTTCCGTGGGCCAGGCTCACATCCGTTCTACGTTCAATAACACGATCGTTTCGATCACCGATCCCCAGGGCAACGTCATTTCCTGGAAGTCGGCTGGCCAGGTGGGCTTCAAGGGCTCCCGTAAGTCCACGCCGTTCGCTGCCCAGATGGCTGCCGAGGCTGCTGCCAAGCAGGCCATGGAGCACGGTATGAAGAAGGTTTCCGTCTTCGTCAAGGGCCCCGGCTCCGGTCGTGAGACCGCCATCCGCTCCCTCCAGGCTGCTGGCCTCGAGGTCTCGAGCATTCAGGACAAGACCCCCATCCCGCACAACGGCTGCCGCCCCAAGAAGCGTCGCCGCGTGTAACTGAAAGGATCGTATCAATATGGCAATCGACAGGACTCCTGTTCTTAAGCGCTGCCGTCAGCTCGGGATCGATCCCGCTGAGCTCGGTTACAGCAGCAAGAAGGAATCTATCCGTCAGCCCAAGCGCCGTCGCAAGGAATCTGAGTACGGCATGCAGCTGCGTGAGAAGCAGAAGGTCAAGTTCATCTATGGCGTTCTGGAGAAGCAGTTCCACGGCTACTTCAACAAGGCCCGTAAGATGAACGGCGTCACCGGTGAGAACCTCATGATCATCCTTGAGTCTCGCCTCGACAACGTTGTTTTCCGTCTTGGCTTCGCTCGCACCCGTAAAGAGGCTCGTCAGTCCGTCCGTCACGGTCACTTCACCGTGAACGGCAAGCGCGTGGACATCCCGTCCTACCGCGTCAAGGCCGGCGACGTCGTCGCTGTCGGCGAGAAGTTCCGTGACCTCCTCCCCATCAAGGAGGCTCTGATTTCCTCCGAGCGCTTTGAGGTCCCTGGCTGGCTTGAGGTCGATATCGAGAAGCTGTCTGGTAACGTGCTCGCTCTGCCGACGCGTGAGCAGATCAGCGGTGATATCAACGAGCAGCTCATCGTCGAGCTCTACTCTAAGTAGTCCATCCGGGCTGCTGAGGCTGGAGGTAATACATGTCAGAATTCATTAGGCCTCAGGTTCAGGTCGAAGAGATCAACGAGACGTCTGCTCGTGTCTCCGTCGAGCCGCTCGAGCGCGGTTACGGTGATACGCTGGGCAACTCCCTGCGTCGCGTTCTTCTGTCCTCGCTCGAGGGTGCCGCCGTCGAGGCTATTCAGATCGATGGTGCGCAGCACGAGTTCATGACCATCCCTAACATGGTCGAGGATGTCACTGACATCGTCCTGAATGTCAAGGGTCTTGTCTTCAGGGCTCTCGGCACGACCGACGAGGCGACCGCCACCATCTCGGTTGACGGCCCCTGCGAGGTCACCGGTGCGGACTTCTTTATTCCGTCCGAGTTTGAGTTGGTCAACCCCGAGCAGCACATCGCTACGCTCACCGAGGGTGGCCATCTCACCATGAGCATGCGCATCGGCTATGGCCGCGGCTATGTCTCTGGCGAGGCCAACAAGCGCGACAACGATCCCATCGGTGTGATCCACGTCGACTCGCTGTACTCGCCGGTATCCCGTTGCGCCAAGCTCGTTGAGGCTTGCCGTGTCGGTCAGCACACCGACTACGACCGCCTTGTCCTCGAGATCGAGACCAACGGCTCCATCGCCCCGCGCGACGCCGTGGTCCAGGCTGCCAATATCATCAACCAGCATATGGCTGCCTTTATGAACCTTGCCGAGACCCCCGAGGTCGAGGAGGAGGTTTCGATCTTCGCTCCCGAGGTCACCAACGACAACGCCGAGCTGGACAAGCAGATCGAGGATCTGGACCTTTCTGTCCGTTCCTACAACTGCCTTAAGCGTGCCAGCATTCACTCGGTCCGTCAGCTCGTTGAGTTCTCGGAGAACGATCTTCTGAACATCCGCAACTTCGGTGTTAAGTCGATCGAGGAAGTGAAGGACAAGCTTGAGTCCATGGGCCTGAGCCTGAAGGCTTAATGCTTCGCATATTTGAGGAGAAACTAGACCATGCGTCACAACGTTAAGAAGGGCCTGAAGCTCGGCACCGATGCGAGCCACACCAAGGCCATGAAGAAGAGCCTGGCCAAGGCCCTCTTCGAGAACGACCGCATCAAGACCACCGAGACCCGCGCTAAGGCGCTGCGTTCGGTTGTCGAGCCGATCATCACCTGGGCCAAGAAGGGCGACCTGCACTCTCGTCGTCTGGCTATCGCCAAGCTCGGCGATAAGCAGCTCGTTGCCGAGATCTTCGACAAGGCTGCTCAGGGCATGTGGCAGGATCGCAACGGCGGTTACACCCGCATCATGAAGCTCGGTAACCGTAAGGGCGACAACGCTCCCATCGTTATCATGGAGCTCGTCACCGAGCCTTGCACGCCCAAGGCCAAGAAGGCTGCTCCGGCCCCCAAGAAGGCCGCTGCTCCCAAGAAGGTCGAGGCTGTCGAGGAGACCGCTGCCGAGGAGGCTCCTGCTGAGGAGACCGCTGAGTAGACAATTCGTCTGCATAGGCTATATTCGAGGGGTACGTTCGCGTACCCCTCTTTTTTTGTCGCGATATCGTTGTTTGTTTGTTGGGAGCGCCCATGACCGCGCCGTCTGATTTCAATTTGACTCCAGAGCTCGATGCCACGTTGGTGTTTCGTGTTGCCTATGACGGCTCGTCCTATAGCGGATTTGCCGAGCAGCCGGGGCAGACGACGGTTGCCGGAGAGCTGCGTCTTGCCATAGAGACGCTCTTGCGCCGCTCAGTCGATTTGACGTGTGCCGGGCGCACCGATGCAGGGGTGCATGCGGTGGCCCAATACATCAGCGTGCCCGTTACGGACGCTGAGCTCGCTTTAACGCGCCGCAGGTGGCTGCGAGCTATGGATGCGCTGCTGCCCAAAGATATCGCCGTTAATGAGGTCTACAAGGCCCGTAAGGGCTTTTCTGCGCGTTTTGACGCACGTTCTCGGACCTATACCTACCGCATTGCCGATCGCGATGCGCGTCCGGTGCTATCGCGTGGTGCGGTATGGTGGCATCGTTATCCTTTGGACGTGGATGCGATGGCAGCCGCCTGCCCAGCGCTTTTGGGCGAACAGGACTTTAAGAGCTTTTGTAAGGTCGCTTCTGCCGTGGGCAAGCCAACGCATCGTTGCGTGATGCTTGCCGAGTTTGGCCATGAGGTCGCCTTTGGCGAGGATATCCTTACGTTTACCATCGAGGGCAATGCGTTTTTGCATTCGATGGTGCGCACCATCGTGGGAACGCTCGTCGAGATCGGCATGCATCGCCGCGATCCCGAGTGGATGCGCGAGGTGATTGACGCTTGCGATCGTACTGCTGCGGGTCCCACGGCGCCGGCGTGCGGCCTTACCTTTATGGGCGTAGATTATGACCCCACCGAGCTCGTCGCGCTCGAATAGGGGGGAAGCGAGAGCCATCTAAGTATGCTGCTCGTGTGGGCGAGCCGTGTGCAACATCTGTTCTTGGCGTGCAGCGCATCGGGCGACTCATTGCGTTTATTGCCGGGGTGTACCATGAACGGCAGTTGATTATTGCTGTCGAGAGGATGGATAACTTGCTTCGACGTGGCTCGCTTCCGCGACTTTCGGTGATCCTTGTTGTGGAGGGTTCGCCCAGCTACGCGATGCGCGCACTCGAAAGCGTCCAAAACCAAGACCTCTACGATATGCAGATTGTCGTTGCATGTCGCAACGCTGCGCCGGGCGTTCGTCATTCGCTCGATGTTGCCGCGGGCAGAGATATTCACATCGATTTGATAGACGTTGACGATCCGTCGAGCGGAGCTTGCCTTCGCGAGGGTTTTGCCGCTTCGCGCGGGGCCCACATTATCGCAATGAGCGCCGATGAGTGGTTTGCGCCGCACGCGTTTTTGGCAATGCTCGATGTCGCTTGTGAGACCTCGGCAGATATCGTATTTCCCTCGGTGTCGCTCGATCGCTACGATACGCATCGGGAACGCCATTCTCGTATGTTGGACGCGCAATCCATTGCCCTTGCCGACGATGGAGACCGGGCTTCAGGCCTGGCCAAGCTGGTCGAGAGCGGTCTGGTTTGTCAACATTCCGGCGTGATGTATGAACGCTCCCTGTTTGAGTTGTGTCTGCAGCATGCCGAGTCGTATCGTGCGATCGCCTTTTTGGCGCCTGCCCTTTCGCATGCGGAACGCGTATTTGGGTGCGCCGAAGCTTGTTTCCATACGGCCGCGCCATCGGTTGCGGATTCATTCGACCCCACCATGTTCTCGCGACTTTCCGACGACGCCAAGGCGCTTGAAGAGCTTTGCGTGCCATTTGACGCAATAGATGACGATAACCATCTAAAGCTGGCCTGCCAACGGTTTTACTATGGCCGCTTGGTTGCTTGTATCGAGAATTTGTGCCTGAGCCCCCATGGGGTGTCTTCAATTGAGCGCACGGCACGATTGCGTGATATGCTCAATGACGTGCGGACCCGCCAGATGGCGGTGGCCCTTAAGGGAGAGCGCCGAGGCCTTGGGCTTTTGTTTGGGCCGATTGCCAACGTTAAGCCTATGCGCTGCGTTATGTATGCGCATCTGGCTGCTTTTTTGAACAGAACGGGCGCAAGGATAGCCTAGCTGTGTCATATTCGCAAATAATTTGCATATAATTGTTTCGAAATGCGTTCTTATTCACAAATAGCCTCAAATAGCGCTAAACTATTCAATCACTGATAGATTGTCTTCGCCATCTATGGAGTGAGGTTTTATATGGCTAAAAAACGCAACGGGCGCCAGGATGCCATCAGAGATATCGTGCGCAATAAAGACGTGCGTACGCAGCGCGTGCTGGTGGACGAACTCCGCGCCATGGGCTTTGATTGCACGCAGGCGACGGTTTCGCGTGACATCGCCGATATGGGGCTGCGCAAACTGCCCGAGGGCATCTATGTTCTGGCTGAGGACCTGCACCTGCAGCGCATGGTCTCCGAGCTGGTTACCGGTGTGTTGCGCACCGACAACCTGGTTATGATTAAGGCTCAGCCCGGCACCGCCTCGGGCATTGCCGCGGCTGTCGATGCGGCCGAGCTGCCCGATGTGCTCGGGTCGCTTGCCGGCAATGACACGATTTTGGTTATCGCTCAGACTGCCGAGGATGGCGAACGCCTCGAAGCGCTGATTAACAAGCTCAGTGCCGCGCGTAAATAGCTATACGCGCGTAAACAACGCCAGCTAAGACGGCAGAAATACAGGGGCGTCGGTTTTGAGCCGACGCCCTTTTTGTGGCGGTCCTGTCGTGGCATCTCGATTGCGCGCGATATGCCATGTATGTCCCAACAAAAAGCGCCCGAGCATTTGAGCTGCTCGGGCGCTTTGCTATCTACTGACCTGTGGAGGGATCGGGGGTCGGGCTAGGGCTGGGATCGGGGGTCGGGCCAGGGTCGGGGCTGGGGCTGGGGCTGGGATCGGGGCTGGGGCTGGGGTCGGGAGTAGGGGTGGTACTGCCGCCATCGCCTTCGCCGCCGGTGTTGCCGCCCTCGTTGCCGCTCCCGCCGGTGGTCTCCGTCTCTTCTTCCTCGTCTTCGTCCTTATCCTCGTCCTCTTCCTTCTTCTTGTTGTTTGTGCCGTAGAACTTCCAGACGTTATTGTTCTTGTACGTGGGAGCCGTTCCGGTCGGGAACTCCTCGCGCTCGGCGCCCGCAAGAACGGTGTTCATGAACTTCTTAAAGACGGGCAGGTTGGTGCTGTCGCCCAGCAGGTCCGAACCGTACTTTTGGATGGGAATCTCGCCTGCGGAATAACCGGTCCACAGGGCGCATGCCAGTTGCGGCGTGTAGCCGCAGAACCACAGGTTGGTGGTGTTGTCGGTGGTGCCCGTCTTGCCGGCATAGGGCTGGTTGACGCTCAGCGCGCCGGCGGCACCCGTGCCGCTGCCCTGCATGACGCCGGATAGAACGTCGGTAACCGCGGCAGCCTCACCTTCGGTGAGCACCCGCGTGGGATTGTCGGTGTGCTGGTACAGAACCGAGCCGGTACGCGAGTCGATCTCGGTGATGGCGATCGGCTGGCGATAATAGCCGCCGTTGGCAAAAGCGGCGTAGGCCGATGCCATCTCGAGCGGTGAGATGGACCCGGTGCCGAGCGTCATGACGGGAACGTCCTCGATATTGTCCTTGGCGGGATCGATGCCGAGCTTTTTGACGAGCGACATGATCTTGTCATTGCCGATGGCTTCGGCCACCTGAATATAGCCGGTGTTGGATGAGTATGCCGTTGCCTGCTTAAGCGTGATGTTGCCATAGCTCTGGTTGCCATAGTTTTGCACCTCGGTCGTGGTGCCCTTGGCCTTGAGTGGCGAGTTGCAGTTGAGAATGACGTTGGGGTTCATGCCGTTTTGGATGGCAGTTGCCAGCGTAAAGGCCTTAAACGTGGAGCCCACGGGGCGCTTTGCCGTAGCGTGGTTCACGTGATTCTCGTCGGCGTTGTAGTCGTAGCCGCCCACCATGCACTTGATGTAGCCGGTCTTGGGGTCAACGACAACCATGCCCATGTCCAGGCCATCGAGCGAAAGCGTGTCGAGCTGGGCGCGCACAGCCTCCTCGGCTACCTGCTGCATGGTGGGGTCGATGGTGGTCTTAACAGTCAGGCCACCCTTAAAGAGTACGTCGGTGGAGAACTCCTGCTCGAGCAGCTGTTTGACATAGGAGACAAAGTAGGGCTGTGAGTATACGTCGACGCCGCTGCCCGAGATCTCGGTCACGTTGAGGGTGATGGGCTCAGCCTGCGCGGCATCGTGCTCTTCCTGCGTGATGTGGCCCAGGCGCAGCATGTTGTCGAGCACCTTATTGCGGCGGGACAGCGCCAGGTCGGGATTGACCGTGGGGTCGTACTGTGAAGGCGAGTTGGGCAGACCGATGAGCAGCGCGGCCTCGCTCAGGGTGAGGTCGGAAGCACTCTTGGAGAGGTAGGTCTCGGCGGCGGCCTCGATGCCATAGGCGCCGTGGCCATAGTAAATGGTGTTGAGGTACATCATGAGGATCTCGTCTTTGGAGTACATGTCCTCCATCTTGATGGCGATATAGGCCTCGCGCACCTTACGCTCGATGGTCGAGTCGAACTGCTCCTCCTGCAGGATGGTGTTGCGCACCAGCTGCTGGGTGATGGTCGAGGCTCCTTCGTGGCCGCCGGCAAGGGTTGCCACCGAGGCACGCGCGATGCCCAAGAGGTCGATGCCGCCGTGCTCGTAGAAACGCTCGTCCTCGACGTCGATCGTGCCCTGCAGGACGTACGGGGAGACCTGGTCCTTGGTGATGGACTTGCGGTTTTGGGTATAGAAGCTGGCGATCTTGTTGCCGTTGCAGTCAACAATCTCGGTAGGCTCGCTGACCAGATAGGCGTTGGCGTCGGTGTAGTCGGGCAGGTCGGACAGCCAGCGGTTGACGTTGCCGATCATGCCGATGCCAAATGCTACGCCCGCGATGAGCAAAAAGCCCAAAAGCGAAAGCAGGATGACGGGCAGGACGTGCGTCTTAGAGCGACCGTGTCCCTGTCGTTGGCGAGGACCCATATGTTGACCTCCAAGTATGTCGTGCCAGGCGGCGGGTATGCGTCGGGCAGGATGGACATAAGTTATTACACGATAAACCAATCGAGCCGCGCGAAGCCTCGTGTATGCTGGTTGACGGCAATTAACAGAGTGATTGCATACCTTGGTAAGGAGTTTGCCGATGGCGATTTGGGCGACGGAGCCTAGCAGACAATGCGGGAATGGGACGCCAACATCGGGTCTGGCACTGCCCGAGCTGTTGGCTCCGGCTGGCGGGCTCAATCAGATGCTCGCCGCGATCGCGGCAGGTGCCGATGCCATTTATGCCGGGTTGAGCGGATTTAACGCCCGCGTGAGTGCGCACGGGTTTAGTGACGACGAATTTGCGCGCGGGTGTGCCGTGGCGCACGCCCATGGTGTGCGCGTGTACGTGACGCTCAACGTATTCGTGTTCGACGACGAGCTGTCCGAAGCCGTGGCACTGGGGGCACATGCGCATGCGCTGGGCGCCGATGCGCTGATCGTGGCAGATGCGGGCCTAGCCCGCGCGCTGCATGCGGCAATTCCGGGGGTCGAGATTCATCTGTCCACCCAAGCGGGCGTCCATAGCAAGGGGGCTGTGCGTTTGGCGGCTGACGAGTTGGGGGTCGAGCGCGTGACGACGGCGCGCGAGCTGACCGTGGCAGAGATTGCGATGCTCTGCGCTACCGGTGTGCCCATCGAGGTGTTCTGCCATGGCGCCATATGCATTGGCTATTCGGGCGCGTGCGAGTTTTCGGCCCTGCGGCGCGGACGGTCGGCGATGCGTGGCGACTGCACGCAGCCGTGCCGCCTGGCATACGATTTGGTGGATGAGGCTGGGGAGAGCGTCGTTGCCGTCGAAGGCGATCGTCTGCTCTGCCCGCGTGACTATCTGGGCATTGCTCATTTACCCGAGCTTGTTGCTGCCGGGGTGGCGTCGCTCAAGATCGAGGGGCGTATGAAGAACCCCGACTACGTCTACAACGTGGTGCGGGCGTGGCGCCGGGCGCTCGATATGCTGCGTGATGGCGCGTGGGATCCCGATGCCGTGCAGGCGCTCGAACGTGAGCTGGGAAGGTCGTTTAACCGCGGGTTTACCGACGCGTATCTGCGAGGCCTCTCGGGCGCGGAGCTTATGAGTTTTGAACGCGCGATCAACCAGGGCGTGCGTGTGGGCCGTTTGGTTGCCGTGGGACATGAGGAGGTGACCGTCGAGCTCGATGCCGCCGTGGCGGCGGGCGATACGCTCGAGATCAGGTTTTACCCGGGCGCCGACGCGCGTCCCGATGTACCTAAACGCTGGCCGCAAGTTCCCTGCCCGGTGGATGCCGAGGCGGGGGAGCGCATCGTTGTCCATTGCAAGCGCAAGGTCGACGCGGGCTGCGAAGTGTATCTGATTCGCAGTGCTGGTGTGCTTGAGCAAACGGCGGCGGCACTGGAGCGCATGCGGGCCGAGGCCGATGCGGTCGTGCTTGCGAAACGCGCTGTCGAGACGCTGCCGTTTGCGGGCGTTCTGATGGATAGCGGAACGCAGCCGGAAGAACCTGCAGAGTCTGTCGCCGCTCGCTTGGTCTTTGCCTGGCAGCTGATGGACCAGGACCCGAACGAAGAGCTCGACCTGTCCGGTGCGACTGTTGTGCTCGACGAGGTCTGCCGTGTGGGCGATATCGAGCGGACTCGGTCGCTCATGCAGCGCGCCGGCCGCATCGTCTGTCGTAATCTGGGACAAGTGGCGATAGCTCGCGAACTGCGCGTCGTCTTTGACGTGGCAGCGCCGGTGTTCTGTGCGAACCGGGCAACGCTCGCCTGGTTGCGAGGGCTTGGGGCGCAGCGCGTGTTTTTGCCTGCCGAACTTGTCGCTCACGATGCGAAACGCGTTGCCGAGCTTGCCGCCTGTCCTGGCGTCCTGGGCACCGTCGATACCGATCGTCCCGAGCTCATGGTGTGCGAGCACTGCCTGCTGACCGCCGAGGGCGTCTGTGCCACCGATGCGACGGGACAGGCCTGTTGCCGCGACTGCTTGCGTCGCCGGCAGACGCGCTATCTGGTTGAGCGTGACGGTACACGTCTGCCAGTTGCCATCGACGCATACGGCAGGACGAGGATTTTCCTGTCGTAGGTGCTGTGTCGCGTCAGTTTGTTATCATATGAGAGTTTATGGACTTCCAGCACCGCCGTTTTCGGCGAGGGTGCTATAGCAAAAGGAGGATACCCAATGCTGTCTGTTGACGAGCAAATGCGTATCATCACCTCGGGCGCCGCGAAGATCGTCCCCGAGGCCGACCTTCGTAAGAAGCTTGAGAAGGGTGAGCCCCTCAACATCAAGCTCGGCGTCGATCCCACCAGCCCCGACCTGCACCTGGGACACGCCGTGCCCCTGCGCAAGATGCGCCAGTTCCAGGACCTGGGCCATAACGTCACCCTGATCATCGGCAACGGTACCGCGCTGATCGGCGATCCTTCGGGCAAGAACTCCACCCGCCCGCAGCTTTCTCAGGAGCAGATCGAGGCCAACGCCGAGACCTACGTGAGCCAGGCCATGAAGATCTTGGACCCCGAGAAGACCACCATCGTGCACAACGGCGACTGGATCTTGTCGATGGACCTGGCCGGTCTGCTGCAGGTGTGCTCCAAGTTCACCGTCGCCCGCATTCTTGAGCGCGATGACTTTACCAAGCGCTATCAGTCACAGACTCCGATCGCCCTGCACGAGTTCCTGTATCCCGTGATGCAGGCATACGATTCGGTCATGATCAAGGCTGACGTGGAGATGGGCGGCACCGACCAGCTTTTCAACCTGCTCGCCGGCCGTGAGCTCATGGAGAAGATGGGCATGGAGCCGCAGATCGCGCTCACCATGCCGCTGCTCGAGGGCACCGATGGCGTCCGTAAGATGTCCAAGTCCTATGGCAACTACATCGGTCTGACCGACGCGCCCAAGGATATGTTCGGCAAGACCATGTCCATCCCCGACGAGATGATCGGCAAGTACTACCGCCTGGCGAGCTCGCTCACCCCGGCCGAGGTCGACAAGATCGACGCTGCCCTGGCCGATGGCTCTGCCGATCCCTATGAGCTCAAGCGCGCTCTGGGCCGCGACCTGTGCGACACCTACCACGGCGCCGGTGCCGGCGACGAGGCTCAGGCCGAGTTCGACCGCGTGTTCAAGGAGGGCCAGCTCGCCGACTTCCCCGAGAAGCATGTTGAACTGACCGTAAACGACGAGGGCCAGATTTACCTTGCCGGCCTGCTCAAGGACCTGGGTCTTTCGGCCAGCGCCGGCCAGGCTCGTCGCGACATTGACGGCGGCGGTGTCAAGATCAACGGCAAGGCCGTGGCTCCCAAGAGCTACAACATCGACCCCAGTGCCCTCAAGCTGGGCGACACCCTCTCCGTGGGCAAGCGCAAGGGCTTCAAGTTGATTTAGTTACGCGGTTTTACCAAACCGCGTAACGGCTCGACGCTGCAAGCCCGCCAGAGCGGCAATCTGCCTTTCAACTTCGGCGGCATGACCAAAAGGTCAATGCCGCCTCGTTTCAAGGCGCCTTGCTCGCTCTGGCGGGTTTTCGCTCATATGACCCAATCCGCTGTCAAGAGCCACAATGGCCCCGCCGACCGCTTGCAATCGGTCGGCGGGGCCTGCCGTTGAACCCGTCCCGGTCCGCCCCCGGCATG
>NZ_JBQKEH010000014.1:0-60302 GCF_052121415.1 Collinsella sp. LCP19S3_D5 | reverse complement strand
AACTGGGAAAATGGCGCCCCCGGGTCCCGGATAGGACCTCGGGGGCGTTCGGTTAACTGCGGGAGCGTGCCGTCAGCTCAATGTGTTCGGTTGAGATCGGAAATCAACCATAGAAATGTAAACAACGTCAGGCGAGCGGAAGGTCGACGGGCCTGGCTCCTTACAGTGCGAAGGCGTCGACGTCGCCCCAGTGGCGGCGCAGCGTAATAGCGGCGGCGGGTTCGGTATTGTCAAAGACGACCGACCATTGCGTATTGCTGGTGATGTCTTCCGGATTGGGCTCTTGCGCTGCGGCGCGCAGGGCTTCCCAGGCAATCGTTTCGTCCTGGGCACCGACATGGGCGTCAAGGACATCGGCGATTGCGATGGCGCGCTCTTTACCATGGCCCAGTTCGCCGTTCTTTTGGTTGGGCAGCACTTCGTCGCCATAGCAGGGGTAGAAGTTCGTAACCTGGCGTACAGGAGTCGCTTTGAAAGCGCGGTCCGGATCGTGCGGATCCCACTCTACTACGCGCGCGTCACCGGTGGCGTCGTTGATAAAGAAGTGATAATCGCGTCCTGCCATGGCGTGCATATCGTAGGCGGAAAGCAGGTCGACAGCTTCTTGTGTGGTGGCGGCACGGTCGAGTACCAGACGGATGGCGAGCGAGGTATTGATGACAGGGCGTTGCGTGTCCTGGTCACAGGGCTTGGAATCCAGGGTGAGTACGGCAACGGACACGCCGCATTCGTTAATACCGTCGAGCTGGGCAAACGGACCCATGAGTGCGGCGGCGCGTCCGGCGATGGAGTCAAGCGGAGTGTTATCGCCCAGGTTGTTAAGGGCGGCAAACCCGATGGAGGCATAGCCGCCGCGTGGGTGATTGCGCACCAGCAGCGCCGAGGTGTCGTCCTTAAAGTCGTAATTGCGACCGGTGCGCACGCGGCCTTCGGCATCTACGGCGACAAAAGCGCTGCAGGCAAACTGGGGAGCCTGGACATGTGCCGGCACACCGGGCAGCACCTGCGCCACCACGGCATCGATGTAGGCCTGGTCGTCGCGCACGCCAGCGGCGATGATGCGATCAAGATCGTAGTCGTAGGCGATGTCGATTGCGTACAGGTCATAGCCATCCGCGTAGCCGGTCAAGCGTTTGAGCGACGCGGCGGACTTGATTTGCTTGCGGTAAACGATACCGGTGGCAGCGGCAAGGCCGACGGCGACTCCCGCGACACCGCAGGCGATGGCAATGTTACGTGGCTTCATGACGGCTCCTCTCGTCCTGTTAGCGTAATTATCGCAAAAGGAGCGCGGGCATGATGGCTCAACCTAGTGAGCGGCATGGGATTAAACATGGAATGAAGAGTGCGGCGCTGGCGTGGCGGGGTATGCTGGAGGGGACCATCAACCCAGCGAAAGGGGAGAGCATGACGGATCAGGAAACGCCCGAGCGCGCGCATGTGACGGCCGACGATATCGAGGCCGCCAACGACCTTATCGACTTTATCGAGGCGTGCCCCAGCATGTTCCATACGGCGGCGACCATTATGGCCGAGCTCGACGAGGCGGGTTTTACCTACCTGCCCGAGAATGCGGCGTGGGACATCGAGCCGGGCGGGCGTTATTACACGCAGCGCAACACCTCGAGCGTTATCGCCTTTAAGGTGGGCGAGGACCTGGCCGCGACGTGGGGCGAGGACGGCGTTGCCGGCGACTATCATTTTCAGCTCACGGCGTCGCACAGCGATTCTCCGACGTTTAAGGTCAAGGCCGTGCCCGAGCTCGACGGCGCGGGCGAGACGCTGCGCCTGAACACCGAGGCCTACGGCGGCATGATCGACTACACCTGGTTCGATCGCCCGTTGGCGCTGGCTGGACGCGTGCTGGTGCGCGAGGGCGACCGTATTGAGAGCCGCCTGCTTGCCACCGAGCGCGAGGTCGCTATCATTCCGAGCCTTGCTATCCATATGAACCGTGGCGTCAATGAGGGCTTTGCACCCAACCGCGCTGTCGACCTGTGCCCGCTCATCAGCGCCGGCGAGCTTAAGCAGGGCGACTTTGATGCTCTGATCGCCGACGAACTGGACGTCGAGCCCGAGCAGATTCTGGGCCGCGATCTGTTCCTGGTCAATCGTCAGGACGCGCGCATTTGGGGCTGGGCCGACGAGTTTATCTCGACGCCCAAGCTCGACGACCTAGCCTGCGCCTACACCTCGCTGCAGGCATTTTTGGGCGCCGAGAATGCGCATGACATCTCGGTCTTTTGCTGCTTCGACAACGAGGAGGTTGGCTCCGAGACCAAGCAGGGCGCCATGTCGACGTTCTTGGCCGATGCGTTGCGTCGCATTAACGGGTCGCTGGGCTTTGATGACGAGTCGTACCACCGTGCGCTTGCCGCCTCGATGCTCGTGAGCTGCGACAACGCGCACGCCGTGCATCCCAACCACGCCGAGAAGTGCGATGCCCACAACCAGGTCGTGCTCAACGGCGGTATCGTCATCAAGGAAGCCGCCAACCAGCACTATTGCACCGATGCCTTTAGCCGCGCAGTGTTCCAGGCCATCTGCGATGACGCAGACGTGCCCACGCAAACCTTTGCCAACAAGAGCGATATGGCGGGTGGCTCCACGCTCGGCAATCTGTCCAATATGCAGGCGAGTATGCACGCCGTGGACGTGGGCCTGCCGCAGCTGGCCATGCACTCGAGCTACGAGACCGGTGGTGTGCGCGACGTGATGTACGCGATCCGTGCCCTCACGGCTTTCTACAAGCGCGACCTAAACATCAACGGTGCCGAAAGTGTGGAGCTCTAAAACCTGCCAAAAAAAGGACGGGTTTATTTTGGCAGGTTTTATCTGGGCAAATGCCGCAATGTCAACGGTAAGACGGAGCTGCTAAGGCTTGCAGATGAAGCCGACGCCAGCGGAACCGCCGCAGGTAGAGCAAAAGTCAGCGAGAGCCCGCCGTTTGAGCCAAGGTGCCGTGAAATGAAAAGGCGCTGACCTTCTGGTCGCGCCTTTGAAATTGAACGGCAGATTGGCCAAACGGCGGGCTCGCAGCGTCGAGGGGTTCCGGCGTTTGGTAAAACGCCGGAACAATCTAATGATCAATCCAACAACGTAAAGTTTCGCCAGCCAGCAGGTGACGCAGATTCTCCGCGGCGATGTCGACCACGTTATTGAGCGTGGCGGCCAGGTGGAACCAACCCGAGACGTGCGGCGTGATGAGCATGTTGGGTGCATCCCACAGCGGGCTTGTGGCGGGCAGCGGCTCGGGATCGGTGACGTCGACCGCGGCGCCGGCGAGATGTCCCGATTCCAGAGCGGCAACCAGGTCGTCGGCAACAACAAGATCGCCGCGGCCGCCGTTGGCAAAGAACGCGCCCGGTTTCATCGCGGCGAAGAACTCGGCGTTCGCCAGGCCGCGGGTCTCGGGCGTGCTGGGCATAAAGGATGCGACGATGTCGGCCTCTGCCAGGCGCTCAGACAGGGCATCCATGCCGTCCATGTCCTCAAACACAATGGGGTAGACGAGCGGATGGCGCTTGATGCCGCGGACGTGCGCACCCATGCTGCGGCAGAGCGTGGCAAAGTGGCCACCGATATCGCCTGCGCCCAGCACCAGCACGTTGGCGTTTTTGAGCGAGGTGACCGGCCCCAAATCCTCCCAGCGATGCTCGCGCTGCAAGTCGTGATAGCCGGGCAGGCGCTTCATCATGGAAAGGACCATGGCAAACATGTGCTCGCTCACGGCCTGACCGTAGGCGCCGATCGAGCAAGACAGCTTGGCTTCAGCCGGCACGGTGCCGGCGGCAAGGTAGTCGTCATAGCCGGCGGTCTGCAATTGCAACAGCTGGAGATGGTCGCATGCCGTGAGCATGTCAGGGTCGATGTTGCCCAGGATCACGTCGGCATCGGCGACCTGTTCGCGCGTGATGTCGCCGGCGCTCGTGTAGATAAAATCCTCGCCCGGAGCGCTCGACTCAAGAATTGCACGATGGCGGTCGTTGACGGGCAGCAAAACCAGGATGTTCACAAGCATTCCTCTCCGCTCAACCTGCCAAAAAGGGACAGGTTTATTTTGGCAGGTTTTATCAGGCAAAACGTTCAAATAAAACGCCGGATGTAAGACGAGCGTGCCCGTCAGCATCTGGCGCATCTACGGCTACCAGCTCAGCAGCTCGTAGCCGTCCTCGGTCACCACGAGCTGTACCTCGCACTGGGCCGAGTCGCTGCCGTCCTTGGTGCGCACGCACCACCCATCGCCCTTGCTAATCTTAATGTCGGGTGCTCCGGCGTTGACCATGGGCTCGATAGTAAAGACCATGCCCGGAACCATGATAGTGTCCACGTCGGGCGCCTCGGTGGTAAAGCCCACAAACGGGTCCTCGTGGAACTCCTTGCCAATGCCGTGGCCACCATACTCGCGCACCACGCTAAAGCCGGCGTCCTCGACCGTCTTTTGTACGGCCTCGGCCATCACGGAGAGCGGCAGCCATGGCTTGACGGCTGCCAGACCCGCCTCCACGCTGGCGCGGGTGACGTCGACCAAGCGCTGGCGCTCGGCCGAGACCTTGCCGATGCAGAACATGCGGCTCGAGTCGCTAAAATAGCTGTCTAAGATCGTTGAGCAGTCCACGTTGATGATGTCGCCCTCGTGCAGTACGTCCGTATCGCAAGGAATGCCGTGGCAGACTACGTCATTGATCGAGGTGCACACGCTCTTGGGGTAGCCCTCGTAGTTGAGGTCGGCCGGCGTTCCACCATGCTCGACGGTGTAGTCGTAGATCATCTGGTCGATCTGGTTGGTGGTCATGCCCGCGGTGATATGCTCACCCACATAATCGAGCACGCCCACGTTGATGGCGGCCGAGCGCTTGATGCCCTCGATATCGGCAGGCGTCTTATAGAGCGTGCGGGGCAGGACGTTCCAGCCCTCTTCCCACAGGCGCTCGAGGCGCTCATCAAAGGAGCTGTGACATTTCTTGTATTTTTTGCCGCTGCCGCACCAGCAAGCGTCGTTGCGGCCAGGCACGGGTCCTTTGTCATACATGGCTAACTTCCTTTCATCCGAGGCTAGTATAGTCCACCCGCAGAGCAGCTAATTTGGGACGGGGCTTTTTTGACTGCTTTTGTCCGCGCGGCCTTGCGCCGCCCATATCGCTCCCAAAAGCAGTCAAAAAAGCCCCGTCCCAAATTAGCTGCTCTTGGGCAGACGGGTGCTAGTAACTCACCTGGCAGGGGATGCCGAGGGCGCGCACGCGTGCGGCAATCGCGTCGAGCGTCTCGGGAGCCGCTTTAGCAAGGCCGGCGACTGGTGTCTCGCGCGCCACCGTGTAGATGGTCGCCTCCTGCGGACGAATGCGCTCGAGCGCCGCAAGCCAAGGGCCGACGTATTCGTCGCCCGTGTTGTCAATAGACTTGCCTTGGTACTCGCCGGTGAGGAATATCGTCTGAATGATAACGTGGCCATCAAAGCTCGCGAACGTCTCGATCTGGTGCTCGACGTCGTAGGGACCAACGGGCTGTTCGAGCAGCTGGATAAATGCCGGATCGACCGTATCGAGCTTGAGGATGTTGTCGTCGACCATCATGAGCGCATCATGCACCTGGGGACGGTCGGCGCGCGTGCCGTTGGAAAGCACGGCAATCTTGGTGTTCGGGGCCAACTGGTCGCGAAGCGCGACAGCGCCGGCGATAGCCTGCGGGAACTCCGGTGCGGCGGTGGGCTCGCCGTTGCCGGCAAACGTGATTACATCGGGCAGCTCACCCTCGACTGTCATCTCGCGTAGTTTGGCTTCGAGTGCGTCGAGCACCACGGCAGCCGTGTTGTGTGACTCGTGGCAGGGGCGTTCGGCGTTGAGTCCGTTTTCGCAGTAAATGCAGTCAAAGGTGCAAATCTTGCCGCTGGCAGGCATCATGTTGACGCCGAGCGAGAGTCCAAGGCGTCGGCTGCGGACGGGCCCAAAGATGGGGCTGGCATTCAAATACGTAGACATAGGCATATGCTCCTCTAGACAATTGTGCCTAAGCATAGCATCGGCTCCAAAACAAGGTGCGGGCTCCTGCTTTACAAGTTTCGTTTTTTCACGTCGCTCATGATGCTGTGCCATGAAAAGCCTCGGCTCGGGTACAGTTAATCTGTTAACAAGGCATAAGGCAATGCGGGTCCATCCAACCGTACTGACGCGCAACTGGATGGGCATTGATGATGGGGGCACAACATGGATTTTACGGTCGAGAATGCGGGCACCACGATTGCCTGTCGCGAATATGCCGGCCCGGATGTGTCGCCTGATACTCCTGCCTTGGTGTGCGTGCACGGTGCTTGTGTCGACGGCACATTTTTCGACGGCATCGCTTGTGAGCTCAGCCGCAACTACCGCGTAATTGCCTACGACCGCCGTGGCTGTGGTGGCAGCAGCGAAGCGGCAGACGGCAGCTATGATCTTTCCACTCAGGCCGCCGACCTGCAGGCCGTGATCGAACACGTTGGCGCTTCGACAAATGTGCTTGCGCATAGCGCCGGTACGTTGGTGGCGCTGGAGCTTCTTCGCACCGAACCCCATCTCGTCGCCCGTGCGATTCTGCATGAGCCGGCTGTGTCGGCCGAAGGCGTCGGCATGGGCGCAGCTCCGGTTTTGCTCGATATGATTGCGGCTGGAAAGGTTTCAAGGGCACTCCGGCTTTTCTTGGGAGCCCTCGGCGACTTGGACCCCGAGGCTCCTGGGACGACCGAAGCGGAAGCCAAACATGCCCTGCGCAATGGTCGTTGCTTCATGGCCAATGAATACGGAACAAATATGACTTACGTTCCCAATTGGGATAGTGTCCGCGCATCGAAGTCCGTTGCTGCTGTGCTTCTCGGCGAGCTTTCGGTCGGTACGCCCCGCGAGGCTGGTACGCGAGCGGCTGCCGAATATCTCGATTGCCCCCTCGTGACGATCCCGGGCGCGCATAACGGTCTGCGCGATCGTCCCGTTACGGCGGCAAACGCCGTTCGCGATGTCTTGGAGCGTTAGCGCGCTCGATGACCTGCGGGGAGGGGGACTGTTGGCGTTTCGTCATTGTTAACGAATGCGCCCATAGCCGTGCGCCCGCGGCTCCATTACCGCTGTTTGCCAGGTCATAAAAATGCAACGATAATCGCGCATTTGCCTGCAGCTGTTAGATGATACCCTTGTATCATTTGATATGCGCCGTTGCCGTGCGTGACGATAGAAAGGGCCCCATATGCTCAATAATCACGAGGCAAATCTAACCGACGAGGAGGCTGCCGCTGAGGTCGCCCGCGTCGCGAAGACCTACCCCGTGGTGCGTTTGCTGTCGGCCGATCAGATTAAGAGCGAGCCTAACTGCTTGCTCGCCGGCGATCGCTGCCCTTGTCTGCGTCAGTCGAGTCTTGAGGCCTTGGAAGACTCCGATGAGGTATCGGAGCAACTGCTCAATGATGGTGTTGAGTACCGCGCCCGTCTGCGCCCTCTAAAGGTCGAGGGCGAGCCTCACGTCTTGCTGATGGTGCGTCCGATTGATGAGCAAGAGGCCACAGAAGAGGACCTTGTCTACACCGACGTGCTGACGGGCGTGCGCAATCGCCGATATTACGAGGAAAAGCTCCGTAGCGCCCGCATGAATGCCGGCGTTGCGATGATCGACCTTGATGATTTTAGGGTCTTCAACGATACGTGTGGCCGTCATGCCGGCGACCTTGCGCTCGGTGCTGTGGCGACAGCAATGCGCAGCGGAATCCGTTCGACTGACGAGCTTGTGCACTATGGCTGCGACAAGTTTGTGGTTGTCATGCCCAATATTCCCTCCGATGACTTCACCCGTCGCCTGCATCAGGTATCCGATGCCGTTCATGCCACGATTATTCCGGGCCATGAGCACGCGAGCTTGACGGCATGTGTTGGTGGCGTTCTCATTCATGGCGAGACGGTCGATGAGGGCGTTGGCCGCGCCGTCCAGTTATTGAGCCGCGCTAAGGCAAAAGCCGGTACGGTCGTGACCGATGCCGATTCCATCGAGACCTTCCAAAGCGAAAAGCCTTTGGTGCTTATTGTCGATGACTCCGAGATGAACCGAGCCATTCTCAACGAGATGCTTAAGGATGAGTATTGCATCCTCGAGGCTGATAACGGTCGTGCGGCGCTCGACATGGTCGACCGCTATGGCGATGAGTTGTCGCTTGTGCTGCTGGATATTGTCATGCCGGGCGTAAGCGGCTTTGAGGTGCTGGCCGATCTGTCGCGCCGATCGGTTAGTGACAATCTACCTGTCATCATGATTTCGAGCGAAGATTCCGATGATATGGTTCTGCGCGCGTACGAGCTGGGCGCCTCGGACTATATCAGTCGCCCGTTCGATGACCGAATTGTGCGTCGTCGCGTCAACAATATTATTCGACTGTATGCCAAACAGCGTCGTCTGACGAGTCTGCTGTCGCAGCAGTACAATGCGCGCGTCAATAACAGCCGTATACTCGTCGACATCATGGCGAGCGTCATGGAAGTCCGTAATGGCGAAAGCGGCAGGCATGTCACGCATATCGAGAAGTTGACTGAGCTGCTGCTTGGCGACTTGGCGCGACGGAGCGACAAGTACTCTCTTGGCAACGAGGAGCGTTCTTCGATTGCGTTGGCGTCGGCGCTGCACGATATCGGCAAGATGTCGATTGACGATGCGATTCTCAACAAGCCCGGACGTCTGACGCCCGAAGAGTTTGAAATAATGAAGACGCATACTACCATTGGCGCCGACATGCTGCGCAATCTGGGCAGAAACCATGAAGGAAGTGCCCTTTTGGACTATGCGTACCAAATCGCCCGCTGGCATCATGAACGTTGGGATGGTACGGGCTATCCTGACGGTCTTAAGGGCGACGATATCCCCATTGCCGCTCAGGTGGTCTCGGTGGCCGATGTGTACGATGCGTTGACGAGCGTGCGTGTGTACAAGGACGCCATTTCGCAAGAAGAGGCGATTCGGATGATTCTGGACGGTGAGTGCGGCGCTTTCAATCCGCTGCTTATCGAGTGTCTGCTCGAAGTGCGCGATCGCATTGCCGAGACGCTGGAGCGTCCTGCGGACGTTGTCGCGTTCCCTTCGGTTTAAGCTAGGCAAAGGGACGCCCCGTCGGACCATGTGGCCGGCGGGGCGTCCTTGTCTGTTGTGCGGTTCGTAAACTAGCGGGCCTGCTTTACCTTGGCCGCCGCCTCGACAAACGACTTCCACAGGTTAAAGTCGGTCTCGAGCGTCTGCCAGGTGTACTCGGGATGCCATTGCACGCCCAGGCAGAAAGGCTGGCCTTCGACCTCGATGCACTCGGGAACGCCGTCGGTTGCCTTGGCGACCAAGCGCGTGCTCTTACCCAGACGCTCGACGCAGCAGTGGTGTGCGGAGTTGGTCTGGATAAGCCTGTGCCCGCCAACCGCGCGCTCCAGAAGCGAGCCCGGCACGACCTCGACGGGATGCACAGGGTCGTTGAGCACGTGGGTATGGCGCCACTGCGTGCGCCCCTCGCGAGCGCCCAGGCTCGGTACGTCCATGCACAGGGTGCCGCCAGTGGCGACATTGAGCAGCTGCGTGCCGCGGCAGGTGGTAAAGAGCGGCTTTTTGGCGCGGAGTACCTCGTCGACCAGCTTAAACTCAAAGCTATCGCGGATCTCGCAGCAGAGGGTGGGGTCGTAGGGTCGATCATCGCCCCAACGTTTGGGATTGACATCGGGGCCGCCGGGAATGGCGATGCCGTCGGCGATATCGACGTAATGACGGATGACCTCAATGTCCTCGGTGATGGACATCTGCAGCGGCAGGCCGCCGGCGGCAAGGATGGCATCGACAAAGACACTTGCGATTTCCTCGTTGGGGGAGAGCGTCTCGCTTAAAAACGGCTTTGCCTCTTCCCAGCGCGGCGCCACCAGGATGAGCGGGCGGTCGGCGGGGGCAACGTCGACGTGCGGGGTATAGGACGAGGAGGTACGTGTTCCGATCATGGGTGCTGCTTTCGAATCTGAAGATGACAGGGCGCATGAAAGACGTGGGACAACACTTTCAATGGATTTGTCCCACGGGGTTGCTGGTTAGTGGCCCTTGATGGAGTTGAGGAAGTCCTGGGCGCGCTTGGTCTGGGGGTGGTCGAAGAACTCGTCAGGCGTGCCGGTTTCCACGATTTGGCCGTCGGCCATAAACACGACGCGATCGGCCACGCGGCGGGCAAAGTTCATCTCGTGCGTAATGACGATCATCGTCATGCCCTGCTGGGCCAGACGGACCATGACCTCGAGCACCTCATTGATCATCTCGGGGTCAAGGGCGCTCGTGGGCTCGTCAAAAAGCATGGCCTTGGGTTGCATGGCAAGCGAGCGGGCGATGGCTACGCGCTGCTGCTGGCCGCCCGAGAGCTGTGCGGGCACCTTATCGGCCTGTTCGGCAACGCCCACGCGGCCCAGCAGGTCCATGGCGCGCTCGCGGGCCTCGTCCTTGGAGACGCCCAGCACGTCGACCGGTCCCAGCATGACGTTCTGCAGCACGGTCATATGTGCGAACAGGTTGAACTGCTGAAACACCATGCCCAGCTCGGCACGCATACGGGCAAGGTCCTTGCCTTCCTGCGGCAGGGGCTCGCCCTCGATGAGGATCTCGCCCGAGTTGATGGTTTCCAAGCGGTTGATGGTTCGGCACATGGTCGACTTGCCCGAGCCCGAGGGGCCGATCACGACGACGACCTCGCCGCGGTCGACCGAGAGATTGATGTCGTTGAGGACGTGCAGATCGCCATAGTGCTTATCGACGTGCTTGAGCTCGATCAGCGGCTGATTGCCGGTGGAAGAGGTGCTCTGTGCCATGGTGCTCGGCTCCTTATGACTGGAAATGGTAAAGCGTTAGCGGATGATGGTCGCGCCGGTCTTGTGCGAAACGTAGACAGCGGCCTTGTTGATCGCGACGTTGATGAGGATGTAGATGACCGCGATTACCAGGTAGACCGACACGAGGGCGTCGTAGTTGGTAATGAGCACGCGGGCATTTTGCATGAGGTCGGGGTAGCTCACCACGTAGGCGACGGTGGTGTCTTTGACTACGACCACAAGCTGCGAAATCAACGACGGAATGATAAACCGAATCGCCTGCGGCAGCACGATTTTAAAGGTGATTTTAGCTTTGGAGAGACCGAGCGCTTGGGCTGCCTCGACCTGCCCGCGCGGCACGGCGTTGACGCCCGCGCGAAAGATCTCGGCCAGCACGCCGGCTGCAGCGAGCGCGACGGGGAGCGTGAGCATCCAAAACGACGGCAGCGCAATTTTGTACTGAGGTAGCACCAAAAAGAAGAAGTAGATGAACAGCAGGCTCGGTACGCCGCGGAAGAAATCGGTGAGCACGCGGCAGACCAGCTGCAGCGGTTTAATGTCGCTGGTGCGGCCGAGCATAAGGGCTAGGCCCAACACCAGCGCGATGGCGCCAGCGGTGAGTGCGACTTTAACGGTGCCCTCAAAGCCGGCAAGCAGGAACTTCCAGGTGGTGAGGTGCGTAAAGAAATACCAATAGTGAACCGAAAGCTGACCGGTCACATAAAAGCGCTGCAACACGAGGACGGCGAGCGCGGCGACGGCAACAAGCGAGATAGCGGTGCCGATGCGAATCTTGGCGCGCATCTTGGGGCCGGGAGCCTCGTAAAGCGCATCGCGCATGGTGAGAGCGGAGGTGGAATGCTTGCTCATCGGAGGATCCTCACCTTCTTATCGATGTAGTTGCCAATGTGGCTCACCACAAAGGCCGTGCCCAGGTAGCCGAGCGCCGAGATAAAGAACGCGGCGACGCCGCCGAGCGAGCGCGTGTTGATGTAGCTCACCACGCCGGTGAGCTCCTGCGGTTGAAGCGGTACCTGGCTGCCGAGTGCGGTGGTGAGCATGACGGCGATAAAGAGGTTGGTCATGGGCAGCACGCTCGAGCGCAGCGCCTGCGGAATCACGATCTTGGCGAGGATGCGGCTGAAGCTCATGCCGAGCGAGCGCGCGGCTTCCACCTGGCCGACGCCGACGGTGTTGATGCCGCTCATAAAGTTCTCGGAGCCAAAGGCCGAGCCCAAAAGGACCGTGGCGACGATAACGCAGGTGCGGTAGGGCAGGACGACCTTGAGCGGCGGCAGCGCATAGACGACGATGATAAGCAGCGCGATGCCGGGGATGTTACGGAAGACCTGAACATACAGGTCGCCAAAGATGCGCAGCGGCTTGAGCGGCGACACGCGCATCACGGTGACGGCGACGGCCAGCACCATGGCGATGGTAAACGACTCAAGCGTCATGCCCCAGGTTGCTAGCAGCGCGTCGATATAGTTCTGGCCATAGAGCGACCAGAGCTCGGAGAGACTCATGCGGACCTCCCGCCGATAAGGAAAGGGGCTCCCGTGTGTACGGAAGCCCCGACAACTCAGTGTGGAAACAGTTTAGCGCAATAAAGCGCATCGTGCGTTTCCGTATGGTTTCGTAGCGGCCGTTACTGGGCTCGCTGTCTAGGCGCCGATCTCGGGCAGCTCGGGAACGTTGGTGTCGCCCGTGCGATCGCCGATGCAGATCTGCCACAGCTCGGTCCAGGTGCCATCGTCCTCGATCTTCTTAAGGAAGTCGTTGACAAAGGCGACGCCGTCGGAATCGAGCGGCAGGCCGATGCCGTAGGGCTCTTTGCTGCCGAAGGGCTTGCCGGCGATCTTGTACTTACCGGGCTCGCGGACCAGGGCGCTCTGCTGCATGTTGTTGTCGATGACGTAGGCGTCAACGCGGCCCTGCTGAAGCGCCTGACGGGCCTCCTCGTCGGTCTTGAACTCCTGCTGGCTGGCCTTGGGGGCGAACTCCTCCAGGATGGCGGGGCCGTTGGAGCCGGACTGGACGGCGACGTTCTTGTCGGCCAGGTCGTCGACGCTCTTGATGTCGTCGTTGTCGGCGAGCACCAGGATGGCCTGCTGGGTGTAGTAGTAGGGGCCGGCAAAGGAGACAAGCTTCTTGCGCTCATCGGTAATGGTGTAGGTGGCAAAGACGGCGTCGACCTGGCCGTTCTGCAGGACGGACTCACGCGTGTCCGAGGTCACCTGGGTGATCTCGACCTTGTTCTCGCCCAGAATGTAGTTGGACAGGAGCTGCGCGATGCCGGCGTCGAAGCCACGGGTCTTGCCGTCCTTCTCGTTGAGGAGGGAGAAGAGCGTGGAGGTCTGAACGCCACCGATCTTAAAGACGCCGGCGTCCTTGACGGCCGTGGCCCAGGTGCTGGCGGCGATGGCGTCATCATCGGCCTTGGGGCCGTTGTCGATGAGCTTGTCGAATGCCTTGGCATCGAGCGTGGTGGAAGCCTCGGTGTCCTCGGGGCTCTTGGAGGAGCCGGCGGCGGAACCCTTGTCGGCCTCGGCGCTGGTGTCGGAGCAGCCGGCAAGACCAAGGCCGGCGACGGTTGCAAAGGTGGCGGCGATGAAGCCGCGACGGTCGAAAACGACCTGCTGGGAGAGGTTCTTGCTCATGGTAGAACACCTTTCTCAATAAAATCCCTAGCGGTTGAATAGAGTTATACCCCATCGCGCTCAAATGGGTCAACACGAAATAACTCAGAAACATACTTACCTTATGGGTAATTCTACCTACCAAAAAGGGACAGGTTTATTTTGGCAGGTTTTATCTGGGCAAACGTCGATTATTACAGCTGAGATAGCGTTTTGCGGATGGCATGGTCGGTCGCGGCGGTCGCTATAATGGCGGCAACGCGACCTTTGTGGTGGTTCTTGCAGATGTGGCGGCCTGCCTAGCTGTTTTGTCTCAATCTGTAACATCTGCAGCCATTTTTGCCGAGTAACTGTTACAGATTGAGATTTTCTCTTTAGGGGGACTTGAGTGTCTCGATCTGTAACATCTGGACGGACAAAAGGTTTCTATCTGTTACAGATTGAGATAAACAACAGGGGCAAAGACGGTTTGTCTAGATCTGTAACAATTGGGCGAGGATTTGTCCTCTAGGTGTTACAGATCGAGACAATTGAGTTGGGAAAATAAAAATCTCCGCAGGGGTGCTCCCCTTGCGGAGGTTTTTCTACTCGTTCAGCAGGCGTACTGCTTCGGCGGCCATGTTCTCGACCGTTATGCCGTTCTGAGCAAGCAACTCGTTGGGGTCGTAGCGGTCGGGAAAGCCCTTGGCGATGCCAAAGGTGCGCGTGCGCACGGGCGTGCAGGACAAGTAGCACGCGACGCGCTCGCCCCAGCCACCGTCCAAGATGCCGTCCTCGAGGGTGACGACAACGCGATGCTCGGCGGCAAGGCTATCGAGAGACTCGCGGTCAAGCTCGGTTGCAAAGCGCGGGTTGACGAGCGTGGCCTCTATGCCGTATTCGGCAGCCAAGCGGTTTGTCACGCGCTCGCCCAGCTCAAAGAAATCGCCAAGCGCGAGCACGGCAACGTCGCGGCCCTGACGCACCACGTCGTAGCGAACGGCGCTGTAGTCGGTGTCCTCTGCGAGCGCCAAATCGGGGCGGCTAACCAGGCCAATGCCCGGAACGCGGATCGCCACGGGATGCTCGCGGTGGTCGAGCGACCAGCTCAGCATGGACAGGTATTCCTCCATGCAGGCCGGTGCCAGATAGCGCATGTTGGGAAGTCCGCCCAGCATGGATATATCAAAGAACGAGAGGTGCGTCTCGGAAGTGGTGCCAAAGATCGACGCGCCAAACACCAGGATGGTTGCGGGGGTGTCGTTGAGGCACAGGTCGTGCCACAGCTCGTCGTAGGCGCGCTGCAAAAACGTGCCGTACACACCAAAGACTGGTTTGGCGCCCGAGCGCGCAAGCGCGGTGGCAAAGGTCACGGCGTGCTCCTCGGCAATGCCCACATCGACGAACTGTTTGCCGGCGGCAGCGCGAAGCTCGGGTGTAAAGCCCATGATGTAGGGCGTGGCGGCCGTGATGCCCACGACCTGTGGATCGCGCTCGATGGCGGCGCTGAGCGCCTCGCCCGTAATGTCGGCATAGGTGCGCGGCGCAGGCTCGCTCGGATGGCCCGGGCAGAGCTTGCGCCCAGTAGTCATGTCAAACGGACCCACATGGTGCCAGCGCTCGGGGTCGCTCTGGGCCGGCTCAAAGCCCTTGCCCTTGGCGGTGGAGACGTGCAGCACGATGGGATGATCGATATTGCGCAGTTCCTGCAGCGCGTCGACGAGGGCCAACACATCGTTACCGGCGTCCAGATAGCGGTAGTCGAGCCCCATCGCGCGGAAAACGTTGCGCTCACAGGCGCCGTTGCTGGCGCGCAGCTCGGCCAGATTGCGATACAGACCGCCATGGTTTTCGGCGATGGACTGGTCGTTATCGTTGACGATGATGATCAAGTTGCTGTCGAGCTCGGCGGCGTTGTTGAGGCCCTCAAACGCCAGGCCGCCCGAAAGCGAACCGTCGCCAATGATGGTAATGACGTTGTACGCGTCACCCGCCAGGTCGCGCGCGTGGGCAAGGCCGCAGCCCAGGCTCACCGACGTGGAGGTATGGCCCATGGCGAACAGGTCGTGCTCGGACTCGTCGGGATTGGCAAAGCCAGAAGCCTCACCATAACGATCCGGATCGATATAGGTGTACGCGCGCCCCGTCAGCGCCTTGTGGGCGTAGGTCTGGTGCGAAACGTCAAAGACAATCTTGTCGATGGGGGAGTTAAACACGCGATGAAGCGCAACCGTAAGCTCAACGACGCCCAGGTTGGGGGCAACGTGCCCACCGACGACGGCGGAGCTTTCGAGGATTGCCTGGCGGATCTCGCCGCAGAGCAGCGGAAGCTCGGCGCGGTCGAGAGCCTTGACGTCCTCGGGCGTTGTCGTTTGCGTAAGCAGCATCGTTGTGGGTTACTCCATGCGAATCGAGCGCCGGCGCTCCCTCGGCCGGCACAATTGCACAAAACAGTCTCGCACATTTTGGCGTTTGATATGTGACGGCGGCGCGGTAATTCGCCAACTGGTGGGGCGAAACGTTTTGTCCGATGCCATACTGGTAGATTCGATGATGATTAATTCAATGCGTGCAGGCTGTGGCTTGTCGCCGTGAGTCGCTGAAGGAGGCAGCATGTCCGATGTCGTTCGTGCCGAGAAAATCGCGTGCGAAGTAGACCATGCTGCCCGTCAACTGGCGCAGGCGGGCCGTCTGGACCTGACGCGCGGGTTTATCCAGCATGGCGATGTGACGGTCTATGCACATGTGACTTCGGTAGCGCGGGCGAGCCTGTCCTTTGCCGAGCGCTTGGGCCGTGTCGGTATCTCCGTCGACCGCGCCTCGTTGCTGCGCGGGGCCCTGCTGCACGATTACTTTCTTTATGACTGGCACGATCCCGACCCAAGCCATCGCCTGCACGGATTTCGGCATCCGTTTTTTGCCCTGGCGCGTGCGGAGGAAGATTTTGAGCTGACGTCGCGCGAGCGGAATATTATCGTGCGGCATATGTTTCCGCTGGTGCCGGTGCCGCCGACGTGTCGTGAGGCATGGATTGTGTGCCTGGCGGATAAATGGTGTGCTCTGCGCGAGACGGTCGCCGGCCGTCTGCCGCGCAAAGACGGCGCGAACGATTTGAGCGAGGGCTCGAGCGACGGCTCGAGCAAAGATTCGAGTGAAAAGAGGAGAGGATAGACGGTGGGGACCGCGATCGACATGGCATTTGACGGCGCGACGCTTGCCGCCTGTCCGCTTTCGGCGCTGGTGCTCTCGTTTGCCTTCTACGGTTTTTGCGGTTGGGCATGGGAATCGACAGTATGCGCTATGCTCAACCACGGGCGATTTGCCAACAGTGGCTTTTTGCTGGGGCCGTGCTGCCCCATCTATGGCGCGGGCGGCATTGCCTGCTGGCTGCTGTTGCGCGGAATTCCTGACGCGTCGAGCCAGTTTGTCGCGGCAGCGCTCGTATGCAGCGTGATTGAGTACAGCGTGGGCGTGCTGCTGGAAAAAACAACGGGCGCACGCTTTTGGGACTATTCGCACCTACCGTTTAACCTGCACGGACGTATCTGCCTGTACTGGGCCTGCGCGTTTGGCCTGGGTGCGTTGTGCATTTGTCGCGTGGTGGAGCCGGCATTGCTGGGGCTGCTTGGCCATCTGCCGGTGCTGATTGTGCGGCTGTCCGCCTTTATCGTCTCGGTTGCGATGATGGTTGACGCAGCGTGCTCTTTGGCCAGCTGGCGTCGCTTGTCCGATCAGCTGGAGCGTGTGCGCGCCGACCTTGCCGACCGCATCAATGAGTCGCTTGCCGACGCGTCCGACTCCATGCTCGAACGTATTCCCGATTCGACGATTGACTCGGTAGCGCAGACGCATATCCGTAGCCGCGCCGTTAACGCGTGGCTGGCCGAGCTGGGCGACGCGGCGCTCGATGCCCTTCGTGAGAAGGCTTCGATGCCGACGTTTATCTCGGATGGTGCTCGCGGCCTGGCGCTCGCTGCCCGCCGCGTCGCCGATGCCGCGCCGAGTATGCCGCGTCCATCGCTCAGTCGTCGCCTTGCCGGCAAGCGCATGAGCCGTCCGGTGCCGAGCGTGTCACTCAGTCGTCGTGACCTGCGCTTTTTCAATGCCTTCCCGCGTCTGCGCATCAATCGCTACGAGGGCGTCATTCGAGCAACTAATCTCCGCGACCGCGCCCACGAGCTGTTTCGGCGCTAGCCGGGACGGGCACGCTCACGGCTCCCTTGCTCGCGTATTTCCCGTTCGTTTCGCGCCCGTTGCCGTGCCGTTACCAAGATTGCGGCACCGTTTCCATTCGACAACGCAGCGTTTAACAACGCCGTATCTGGTCTACACCAGTTGCCCCTCGGCCGCATTATGGGCGCCGACAACGTTCATGCGATCAAGGGGGAGCGAATGTACGATACGGGATCGACAACGTTTATGCTCATCTGCACCATGCTCGTGTTTTTAATGACACCGGGTCTGGCGTTTTTCTATGGCGGCCTGTCCAGGCGCAAAAATGTCATCAACACCATGCTTATGTGCTTTGGCGCCATTGGTCTGGTCGGTGTGCTGTGGATTGTCGCCGGCTGGTCGCTGGCCTACGGCGGCGACGGCTCGAGCCCGTTTATTGGAGGCCTTGACCAGCTGCTGTGCTTGCCGGTGCTCAACCAGGTGCTGCAGGCGGCCGAGGGCAATGCTGCGGACGGTGCCGTCTACCCTCAAATCATCAACATCGCCTTCCAAATGGCGTTTGCCATGATCACGGCTGCTATCGTCACGGGCAGCCTGGCCGGCCGCGTTAAGTTTGGTGCCATGACGGCCTTCCTGGGCATTTGGCTGCTCGTGGTCTATGCGCCGCTCGCCCACATGGTCTGGGGCGGCGAGGGTTCCTTTATCGGCGACATCATCGGCGCGCTCGACTTTGCGGGCGGCGACGTGGTGCACATCTCGTCCGGTCTGACGGGCCTGATTCTCTGTTTAATGCTTGGCCGTCGTCGCGGCTTTGGCATGGTGAGCTACCGCCCGCATAACGTGCCGTTTGTGGCGCTGGGCGCCGGCCTGCTTTGGTTTGGCTGGTTTGGCTTTAACGGCGGCAGCGAGTTTAAGGCCGACGCCGTGGCGGCGCTCGCCATCCTCAACACCGTGACGGCCAGCGCGGCGGGCATGGTCTCGTGGCTTGCCGTTGAGCGCGTGCGCACCGGTCGCCCCACGCTGGTGGGTGCCAGCACCGGTCTGGTTGCGGGCCTTGTGGTGGTCACGCCGGGTGCGGGCTTTGTCGAGCCGTGGGCGGCGCTGGTCATGGGCCTGATCGTATCGCCCGTATGCTACCTGGCTATCAGCCATCTTAAGACCAAGTTTGGCTACGACGATGCGCTCGACGCGTTTGGCTGCCACGGCATCGGCGGCATCTTGGGCGGCGTGCTCACGGGCCTGTTCTGCGTGCCGGAGCTCTCGTGGACCGGTAAGGGCGGCCTGTTCTACACGGGCGACGTGTCGCTGCTCATCTCGCAGATCTTGGGCATTGTGGTGACGGTCGCTCTTGTACTGGTGCTCGATTTGGTGATCGCCGCGGTGGTCAAGGCGCTGTTCCGCGGCAGCCTGCGCGTGGACGAGGCAGACGAGGCGCTGGGCCTGGATGCGAGTCAGCACGGCGAGAGCGCTTATCCTTCGTTCTCCGGACTCGATTAGCAGCACGGCTTTCCCAGGTGCCCGACCTTGCCCCTCAAACCGTCGCGCGGCTTCCCCAGGCACCGCACCTTGGGTTTCAAACCGTCGCTTGCGTACAAAAGTACGCGGCGCTCCTCTTTCAACCCAATCTGCGGCACCTGGGAAACCCGCGTCTCATGTAAAGGGATACGTTGATTAAAGAGAGGAATTCACTATGAAGAAGATTACGGCTATCGTGCGTCAGGAAAAGCTCGAGGTTCTTAAGGACTCGCTGTTTGCTGCTGATGTTCGCGGTATGACTATCAACCAGGTGCAGGGCTGCGGTGCGCAGCATGGCTGGAAGGAATACGTGCGCGGCAACGAGTTGCTTGTCAACACGATCCCTAAGGTGCAGTTCACCCTCGTCTGCGCCGATGAACATGTCGACGGAATTGTCGAGATTATCTGCAACGCCGCTCGCACCGGTGCCGTCGGCGACGGCAAGATCTGGGTCGAGCCGGTCGAGGAAGTTATCCGCATCCGCACCGGCGAACACGGCCCCGCCGCGGTGTAGGACAATCTTTCGCCTGACGGGCGTGCCTCTCTTGGGGCGCGCCCGTTCTCGTCTACAATATCGTGCAGACGAAGGAGAGGCATGCCCATGATCAAGATGTTTGCGAGTGACTTAGACGGAACGCTGCTGAACGCCCTACACGAGGCAGATGGGACCATCCGCCGTGCCATTCGCGAGCTGACCGAAGCTGGCCTGCATGTGGTTCCCGCAACCGGGCGCTCGACGCTGCCGATTGGCGAGCATGGCTTTACAGGTCTGGCACTCGACGCCTGCTGCTCCAACGGATCCATCGTACGCAACAGCCATGGCGAGGTGCTCAAGACCTGGACCATCGACCCGCAGGTTACCGAGGAGCTGCTCAAGGCGTTCCCGGACATTTGCTTCGACTGCTCCACGCCCGATGGCATGTTCTCGAGCGGATCGTTCGAGATGCACCAGGCGGGCTTTAAAAAGGACAGTCCTATCAAGCGCATCGTGATGCGCGGCATGCGTGCACGTGGGGGGTATCACGAGGAGCAATATTTCGACCAGTCGATCGGTGACATCCTGCGCCATGACGTATGCAAGATCAATTGTCGCGTGACCTCGCCCGAGCTGGAGCGCGACCTTAAGGCGTATTTGGCCGAGCGCTCGGACCGCGTGGTCAACGCGCCGTTTGACCCGGTGATGTTCGAGATCACGGACGTGGCGTGCAACAAGGGCGAGAGTGTGGCTTGGCTGGCGGGCTACTACGGTATTGCCGAGGATGAGGTCGCGGTCTACGGCGACGGCGGCAACGACATCGCCATGCTCAAGCGCTTCCGCCACAGCTACGCGACCAAAAACGGCAGCGATGCCGCCAAGGCCGCCGCGAGCGCGACTATCGGCAGCTGCATGGTCCACGCCGTCCCCAAACACATGCTTGCCACCATGCATAAGCAAAACTCCCGCACCATCATCGAATAATGTGACAAAGGGACTGCCCCTTCGTCGCATCCAAATATTGCCTTTACGTGTTGATACACACGGTGTGCAATAATACTCGCACTGTGCAATAGTGCACAGGCTGAGTAACAAGGAGGACGCTTGTCCCAGCTCGAGAAATGCGATCGCCGGTCCCTTCGCTCGCAGCGTGCCCTTCGCCAGGCACTTGCCAGCGAACTAGCCGAAAGCGGCGATCTTTCGCGCATTAACGTCGCTTCGCTCACCGAGCGTGCTGGCCTCACGCGCCGTACGTTCTATTCGCACTACCGCGATATCCCCGACTTTATCAATCAAATCGAGGACGGCTTGCTGGCCGAGATCCGTGAGCGCATTGAACTCATCACCGCAGCTCGGCTGCCCGATCTCTATCACAACATCGATGAGCTCGAGCCGGCACCCGGTTCGGTTGAGCTACTGCGTTATCTTGCGGCCAACCGCGACTTGATCGGTGCGCTGCTGGGTCCGGGCGGCGACCAGGCCTTCATTAAAAGGATTATCGACACCGCGCGTGAGGCTGTGGTGCCGCGTGCACAGACGGGCATTTTAGGCCTGGCGCTGGGCACGTTCTTTGACTACTACGTCACCTACGTCGTGAGTGCCGAGGTCGGCATGATTCAGCGCTGGTTTGAGCGTGGGCTCACCGAATCGCCCGAGGCTATGGCGCGCATGATGACGGTGCTCGCTTTTGTGCGTCCTGGTGATCTGTATGGCCAACCCATCGATATCAACGTGCCGGAGTACGGCATGAAGCTATTGAACTTGCAGCTCGAGGACGCGGCCGACACCCCCGCAACCGTCGAGTCCAACAACTAAGAGGAGAGACAATGAGCAAACTCGTCGAGGGCATCAAGGACCGCATGGTCGCTGCCGCGCGTGAGGCCGCGCCCGCCGTGGTGGATGCCGCGCAGAAGGCCGCGACCGCAGCTGCCGAGAAAGTTGTCGAGGCAGTTGCCGATGCCAAGAACTCGGTAGGGGAGACGTCCGTCGCTAGCGAGCCCGCCACCGACGCTGAGCCCGTAGCCGCCGCCCACGCCCCCGAAGGCGCAATCTTCAACCCCGACAACGCCCACGGCAACCTGCACCTGGGCATCGATGTGGGCTCCACCACCGTTAAGCTCGCCGTGCTCAACGATGACAACCAGCTCGTCTACGCCAAGTACCAGCGCCACCACACCGACGTCCGCGCTTGCGCCCGCGACTTGTTCGAGGGCGCCGCGACTGTGCTGCCGACGGCCCAGATGACCTGCGCCATCACCGGCTCGGGCGGTCTGCTGCTGTCCCAATGGCTCGACCTGGAGTTTGTCCAGGAGGTCATCGCCAGCAAACGCGCCGTCGAGACCCTCATCCCGGCCACCGATGTCGCCATCGAACTGGGCGGCGAGGACGCCAAGATCATCTACTTCGATAACGGCATCGAGCAGCGCATGAACGGCACCTGTGCTGGCGGTACGGGTGCGTTCATCGACCAGATGGCAACCCTGCTGCACACCGACGCTAGCGGCCTTAACGAACTCGCGGCTAACGCCACCACCATCTATCCCATCGCCAGCCGCTGCGGCGTTTTTGCCAAGACCGACGTCCAGCCGCTGCTCAACGAGGGCGCCCGCCCCGAGGACGTGGCCGCCTCCATCTTCCAGGCTGTCGTGACCCAGACTATCTCGGGCCTGGCGTGCGGCCGTCCCATCCGCGGTAACGTCGCCTTCCTGGGCGGCCCGCTGCAGTATCTCTCCGAGCTGCGCCATCGCTTCTACCTCACGCTCAACCTGGACGAGGAGCACCGCATCGTGCCCCAAAATGCTCACCTGTTTGTGGCGAGCGGTGCCGCCATGGCGCACGAGTCCAATAAGCTCAGCACGTTCCCGCAGCTCATCGAGGCCATCGATGCCCTGGGTGACACACAGGGCGCCGAGGTCGAGCGTCTGGATCCGCTCTTTGCCACCGACGAGGACTTTGCCGAGTTCAAGACCCGCCACGACCAGGAAGTCGTCCCCAAGGGCAAGCTCGAAGGCTACACCGGTCGCGTGTTCATCGGTATCGACGCCGGTTCCACCACCATGAAGGCCGCGCTTGTGGGTGAAGACGGCCAGTTGCTGCATACCTGGTACGGCAACAACAACGGTGACATCCTGGGTACGGCCAAGGTCATCATGGCCGATTTCTACAACCACATCCCCGCCGGCTGCACCATCGGCCACGTGACCACCACGGGTTACGGCGAGGCGCTGCTCATCGAGGCCCTCAAGGCCGACTCCGGCGAGATCGAGACCGTCGCGCACCTGCGCGGCGCCAAGGCATTCCTGCCCGGCGTCGAGTTTATCCTGGACATCGGCGGTCAGGACATGAAGTGCCTTCGCGTCAAGGACGGCGTTATCGAGCACATCATGCTCAACGAGGCTTGCTCGTCGGGCTGCGGTAGCTTTATCGAGAGCTTCGCCGTCTCTATGAACATGGACGTGCGCGCGTTCGCCGACGCCGCCATCCATGCCAAGGCTCCGGTGGACCTGGGCAGTCGCTGCACGGTCTTTATGAATTCGCGTGTTAAGCAGGCGCAAAAGGAAGGTGCCACGGTGGGCGACATCGCGGCCGGTCTGTCCTATTCCGTCATTAAGAATGCCCTGTTCAAGGTCATTAAGCTGCGCGATCCCAAGGAGATCGGAAGCCAGGTGATCGTCCAGGGCGGCACCTTTATGTCCGATGCCACGCTGCGCGCGTTTGAGCAGCTCACCGGCGTTCACGCCGTGCGTCCCGACATCGCCGGCTGCATGGGCGCCTATGGTGCGGCCTTGCTCGCCCGTGATCGCGCTGGCGCCGACGGCACCTCGACCATCCTTTCGGCCGAGGACATCGCGCACCTCACTGTGACGCAAAAGCACGTCCGCTGCGGCCGTTGCTCCAACAACTGCCAACTCACCGTCAACGACTTTGGCGGCGGCAGGCGCTTCATTACCGGCAACCGCTGCGAGAAGGGCGCCGGACACAAAAAGCAAAAGACCGAGGCCCCTAACCTCTTCAAAAAGAAAAACGAGTTGCTCTTTAATCGCGAGGTACTGAGCCCCGACGAGGCCCCGCGCGGCACCGTGGGTATCCCGCGCGCACTCAACATGTACGAGAACTACCCCTTCTGGCACGCGTTCTTTACGCGCTTGGGCTTTAGCGTGCAGCTGTCCGACCAGTCGAGCAAGAAGACCTACCAGGCGGGCATCGAGTCCATGCCGTCCGAGAGCGTGTGCTATCCGGCCAAGATGAGCCACGGACACGTGATGAACCTTATCGACCGCGATGTCGACTGTATCTGGATGCCGTGCGTGCGCTGGGAGCGCAAGGAGGATCCGACGGCTGGCAATTGCTATAACTGCCCCATCGTCATGAGCTACCCCACGGCGCTGGCACTCAATATCGACGAGATCCGTGAGCAGAACATCGAGTTCCTGTACCCGTTTGTGCCCTATCACGACAAGACCGAGCTCAAACGCCGCTTGTACCAGGTGCTTGCCGTCGACCGCGTGGCCGATGCGCAAGCTGGTCGCGGTCGCGTGCGCGGTCCCAAGATCACGCGCTCCGAGGTCGATGCCGCCGTCAACGCTGCCTTTGAGGCCGATGCGCGTTTCCACGAGGATATCCAGACCATGGGCGAGGAGGCCCTTAAGTGGGTCGAGGACCATGGCGGTCACGGCATCGTGCTCGCCGGTCGCCCCTACCACAACGACCCCGAGATCAACCACGCCCTGCCCGAGCTTATCTCGAGCTTTGGCTTTGCGGTCTTTACCGAGGATTCGCTTGCGCACCTGGTGAAGCCCGAGCGTCCCATCCGCGTCGTCGACCAGTGGATGTACCACAGCCGCCTGTACGCCGTCGCCCGTTTTGTGACGATGCGCAACGATCTGGACCTGATCCAGCTCAACTCTTTCGGCTGCGGCCTGGACGCTCTGACTACCGATCAGGTGCAGGAGATTCTGGAGGCCAGCGGCAAGATCTATACCGTGCTCAAGATCGACGAGGTGTCCAACCTGGGCGCCGCGCGCATCCGCATCCGCTCACTCATGGCCGCGCTTAAGGACCAGGAGGCCGAGCGCTTGGCCGAGGCCGCGGCCGCGGGCGAGACCTACGAGCAGGGCGATGCCGCGCCGGTGGCTCCCTCCACGGATGCCCCCGCATTCGCGAGCCGCAAGTACACGTTCGAGGCTCAGCGCGAGAGCGCATCGACCGCGTGGCCCAAGGTGCCCTTTACCGAGCAGATGCGCGAGGAGGGCTACACCATCCTGTGCCCGCAGATGGCGCCGATCCACTTTGACCTGGTCAAAGAGGTGTTCCGCGGTGCCGGCTACAACTTGGAGCTGCTGCCCTCGACCGATCACGACGCCGTCGAGGCCGGCCTGCGCTATGTGAACAATGACATTTGCTATCCGTCCATTTTGGTGACCGGCCAGATTATGGAGGCCATCGAGAGCGGCCGGTACGACCTGTCCAAGACGGCCGTGGTTATCAGCCAGACCGGCGGCGGCTGCCGTGCCACCAACTACATCGCACTCATCCGCAAGGCCCTGCGCGAGAGCGGCCACCCCGAGATTCCGGTGATCTCGCTTTCGGCGGTGGCGCTCGGTGAGGACAACCCCGGCTTTAAGATTACGCCGGCGCTGCTTAAGCAGGCAGTCTACGCGGTGCTCTTTGGCGACGTGATGATGCAGATGCTTTATCGCTGTCGTCCATACGAGGCTACGCCCGGTGCCGCCAACGCACTCTACGAGGAGTACATGGCGCGCGCCCGCAAGCTGGCGCCCAAGTTCAACCGCCACAACTACACCAAGCTGTGCCGCGAGGCCATCCGCGCGTTCGACACCATGCCGCTCGTGGGTGAGGGCACCAAGCCGCGCGTGGGCGTGGTCGGCGAGATCTTGGTCAAGTTCCACCCCACAGCCAACAACCACGTGGTCGACCTTATCGAGCGCGAGGGCTGCGAGGCCGTGGTGCCGGGCCTGCTCGACTTCTTCCTGTACTCCATGAGCAACGCCGAGCTGCAGAAGGATGAGCTCGGAAGCTCTGCAACCACGCGCGCTGGTATGCAGGCGCTCATCAAGCTCGTGGACTGGATGCGTACGCCGGTGGAAGAGCTGCTCCAAAAGTCCCGCCGCTTTGAGGCGCCCGAGCGCATCGGCACCATGGCGGACAAGGCCCGTACGGTGCTTTCGGTGTGCAACAACATGGGCGAAGGCTGGCTGCTCACGGCCGAGATGCTCGACCTGATTGACCATGGCGCGCCCAACATCATCTGCACGCAGCCCTTTGCGTGCCTGCCTAACCACGTGGTGGGCAAGGCCGTGATCAAGGAGCTGCGCCGTCAGCACCCCGAGAGCAACATTGTCGCGGTGGACTACGATCCCGGCGCGTCCGAGGTCAACCAGCTCAACCGCATTAAGCTCATGATCAGCGTGGCCAAGGAAAACATGCGCGCCGGTAAGGGCTTTAAGCTCGAGAAGGTGGCGCCGCTCGCGATGGACGAGGTCACCGGCCAGATGCGTGCCCATGATGGCTGCGTGAGCTGTGGCTCGGTCAGCGAGGAGGCCGTTGCATCGGTCGCCAAGCGTCTGGGACGCGGCATTAAGAAGTAGTTGGCCTGCTATGTGCTAGATATGAGACAAACGGGTGGTAGTCGTGCCGGCTACCACCCGTTTTGCTGGACATATGCTGCGTAAATGCCCCAACTATCATCTCTTCCGAAAGCGACGTGTCAGTGGCACCAAAAATCGCTCTTGGAACCCTGAGATAATGAACATATGTAGCCGTTCGCCGCAAATTACCGTCCGTTTATGGAACCCACCCCCAGCGCGCGTCATCCTTACGGTTGAATAAATACACATCCATGGAATTACGTAAGAGAGGACTGTTCCTATGAGCTACAAGACCGTTTGTGTTGCCGGTGGCGGCGTGTTGGGAAGCCAGATTGCCTTTCAGGCTGCCTACTGCGGCTTCGATGTGACGATCTGGCTGCGCAGCGAGGGCAGCATCGGCCGCACTCAGCCCAAGATCGATCATGTGCGCGAGGAGTACATCGCGGCTATCGAGGGCATGGCGGACGGCACGGGCGAGTGGTGTGCCGGTATCGCCGATAGTGACCAGCCCTTCGACAAGGAGGCGGCGCTCGCCGCCGTCGAGCGTGCCTACTCCACACTTAAGCTAGAGCTCGATCTTGCCAAGGCAGTGGCCGACGCCGATCTGGTTATCGAGTCGATGGCCGAGGACACCCAGGCAAAGATCGACTTCTACAAGAAGCTCGCCCCGGTTCTCCCGCAAAAGACCGTTGTCGTGACGAACTCCTCCACGCTGCTACCGAGCACCTTTGCCAAGTACACCGGCCGCCCCGAGAAGTACCTGTCGCTGCACTTTGCCAACTCCATCTGGAAGAACAACATGACCGAGGTCATGGCTCAGGACCAGACCGACAAACGCTATTTCGATGAGCTCGTCGACTTTGCTAGCGACATCCGTATGCTTGCCCTGCCCGTCAACAAGGAAAAGAACGGCTATCTGCTCAATTCCATGCTGGTGCCGTGGCTGCTTTCGGGCCTTGATCTGTACGTCTCGGGCGTCAGCGACCCCAAGAGCATCGACCTCGCATGGACGCGCGGCACTGGCGCGCCCAAGGGCCCGTTCCGCGTGTTCGACACCGTGGGCATCCAGACGGCCTACAACATCGTCATGCAGTATCAGAAGGTGCCGGGCTTGGTGAGCCCGCTGCTCAAAAAGATGATGATGCCCTACAACTTTAAGGCCATGGCATCCGTCCTCAAGCAGATGCTCGACGAAGGCAAGTTGGGCGAAAGCTCGGGCGAGGGTTTCTTCAAGTATTAAAAAGATCCCTCGGCAACATTGAGAAACGTGTCATTTGCAGTGTCAGTGCGCCGCAGCTCCGCTCGGCAACGGGACAATCCGCTTTATGCGCCAACGCGAACTTGTCGACTTTGCCGTGGACTGGATCGAGCACCATCGCGGCCGCCCCGATTGATCACTTGGGAGCGGAAGGATTGCGGATTCCCTTCGCGCCCCGCGTTTCCGTATCGCTAGAAGCTTAAACTTGCATTAAGGGGCGTTTGTTAAACTGTGAGTCATAATTAGACAGGGCTGGGCAAACGCCGTGGTATATGAGGGAACGACAATGGTATTCAAAGACGGTAACGATATGGAATTGAGTGACAAGGACAGCAGACTGTTTTCGCGTCGAGCGGCTCTTGCGGGTGCGGCGGGCGCGCTGGCGCTTGCCGGGACAGGGCTCATGGGCTGCTCGGTCGGCGGGGCCGGCACGGGCGCCGCATCTACTGCGAGCAACGAGCTCACTGACGAGCAAAAGAAACTCCACAAGCAGATTGTCGCGACCTACGACGTCGAGAAGCAGGCGGCCATCAAGGAGCGGCTCGATGCCGAGTACGCTGACGGCGGCTACAACGAGACCGCTCCGTTTATCGCGCAGGATCCCTTTGGCACCGATACCCTGAGCTGCTACGTTCGCTTTGCGACAACGGATTCCGTAACCGTCTCCTACAAGGTCGCCGGTCGCAAAAAGACTGGTGACACGCCCAAGGTCGCCGCTTTTTCCCATACGCCCCACGGCGGCGACGCGCCGGCCACGGAACACGAGTTCAAGGTCATCGGCCTCATTCCCAACCACAAAAACACGGTAACCATCACTTGCACGGCACAAGATGGTATCAGCCGCACCTCGACGTTCACGGTCAAGACGCCGGCTCTCAAAGGCGAGGAAGAAGAGCAGCTCACCGTCACGTCGGGGGAGTCCAATACGCCGCTTGCCGATGGTCTCTTTACTATTCTGGGCAACGACTCGTCCAAGCTCGACTTTATGTACCTCTACGACAACGACGGCCAGATTCGCGGCGAGGTGCCGATTGTCGGCTACCGCAGCCACCGCTTGCTGTTCCCGGGCGACGGCAGCATGATCATGAGCATCTCGACTACCAAGATGGCCCAGATCAACGCCATCGGCCAGGTGGTAAACGTCTGGAGCACGGGCGACTACGAGCTACACCACGACTACGCTTTCGATGACGATGGCAACCTGCTGGTGCTGGCGAGTCACGCCGGCTCCGAAGCCGATTTGGACGTCGATCGCGCGGCTGCCAAAAAAGATAAGGATGATCGCGTTAATGTAGAGGACCTCATCATTAAGGTCGACATAACAACAGGTGACGTCTCTCTCGTCGTGGACCTGGGCGATATATTCCCCGACCTCAAGGCAAGTGCCAAGGTTGCCTCGGACGGCGACCTGGATTGGATTCACATCAACACGATCCAGTGGCTCGGCGGCGGCACCGTTTTGCTCAGCTCGCGCGAGACCTCAACGGTCATCAAGCTCACGGATATCTACGGTACGCCTACGGTCGATTGGCTTATGGGCTCGCCAGAGTTTTGGGCCGGCTCGGGCTTTGAGGACAAGTTGCTGCAGGCTCAAGGCGATTTTTCGCTCAACGCAGGCCAGCATAGTGTGACCTATCTGCCAAACGACGAGACGACCGCGACTGGTCGCTACCAGGTGCTGCTATACGACAACAACTTTGGTGTTGCCGAGAGCTATCCCAAGTTCGACTGGGGCCAGCTGGGCGCTGCGGTAGTGACCGACTACAGCAAGGGAACGCATTCGTTTGGGCGCATTTTTACGGTGGACGAGACCGCGCGCACCTACGAGCTTGTGGACCAGATCGCAGCGCCGTTCTCAGGTTACGTAAGTAGTGCGCAGCGCGTCGGCGATTCGAATAGCATGCTCGTGGCATCGGGCATAGCCAAGACCTTTGCCGAGTACGATCGCTATGGACTGCCCATTGCCACGTACGAGATGGAAGCCGAGAAGTACATCTACCGCGTGTACAAGTACGAGCTGTAGCGCTGCGCTTGGCTGTGCCTGTGCCCCGCGGCTGCGCGCGCTCGTACCGGGCCTACCTCACGTTCCGCATCACTTCACGTCAAACTCCACGCGATCGAGTTCGGGCACGTTGAGGTCGATGAGCTTGCGGGCAACACGGCGGTCGTGCGCCCCGAGCGTCTCGCTTGTCGTTACGTGAGCGACAATCTGGCGCTCGACAACGCCCTCCTTGTCGCCTTCGGCGGCCGAGGTCTCGACGGCGACGGTGTAATCCTTAAAGCCCGGCAGCACCGCCGCAAGTTCGCGCGTGGTTTCAGTGACGCCGTAGCCGTCTTGCACGCCGGCCTGCGCCGAGCCAATAGACCCCGCCGTCATAATAATGCAGGGGATGGCAAAGATTACCGTGCCCACGATGATGCGGCGGCGCACCTTGCGCGATAGCTCGTTGACTTCGGCGTTTTCTTCAGCAGTCACAATACCGTCGCCGTTCAGGTCGCGCTTGAGCGGCACGCGCAAAAGAAGCAGCACGGCTTCGGCAGCCAGTGCAATAAAGACCACGTTGATGCCAAACTCATAAAGCGCCGAGAGAAACAGTGACCCGCTTGCAATGGCGATGCCATAGCCCGCCGCGCACAGGGGCGGCATGAGCGCGGTCGCCACGGCCACGCCGGCGATAAGCGTGGCAGGTTCCTGGTCACGCGAGTTGCCCAGCCCGCCCGCAAAGCCGCCCGCGAGCGCGACGGCAAGGTCCCACACAGTGGGCGTCGAGTTGTCGATGATGGCGGCCGTGGTGGTGCCAAGGGGCGAGAGCTTAAAATACAGCGTAGACGTGATCAGACAAAAGGCCATCTGTAGCGCGAGGCCGGCGACGGCCTCGACGGCAATCTCGCGGTCGAGCGTGGCGATGCCATATGCCATGGCAAGGACCGAGCCCATGAGTGGGCAGATGAGCATGGCGCCCACGATGGCAATGTCCGAGTCGATATCGAGGCCGATGCTCGCGATGAGCATGGCGATGATGAGGATGCATAAGTGCGAGCCGGTCAGCCGCGCCCCGTTTACAAAGCGCTTGCGAATCACGTGATAGGGCGCGCGACCCTCGCGAATGTTGAATGCGCGCTTGAGGAATCGGCCGGTGTTCTCCAGGGCCTCACTATGGGCAGGTCGAATGCCGTGGCGCCGGTGATGGCGTTTGCGTAGTCGCTTGATCTGTTGTTTGTCGAGTTCCATGTCCACCTCGTATTGCCGCAGGAACGCGGGTGCGCTCGCAGCATGTACTCTACACCGTGGCGGGCGGGGCGGTCATCTTGACGTGAAACTTAGACGAGCAGGTAAGGGGGACGTCAAATGCGGTTGCGGCCGAGTGTTTCGACAGATACAGAGCGCGGGGCCGGATGGTCTCCGGCCCCGCGCTCTGTACGGGTACATTGTTGTTGGGTTTAGCCCAGCAGACTCAGGCCGACGGAGACAAACGCCAGGATAACGCCAACGACAGACTCGCCTCCCAACAGGCCGCTGGCGACGACCAGGCCCTGCTCCTGGAAGGCAGCATCCTTGGAAGCCTTCTCTTTGCCCGAAAGACCGGAACCGGCGTCGCGGTGGGCTGCCCACTTGTCGTAGGCGAGCTTGACGCAGGAGCCCAAGAAGGCCGTGAGCGACATGTAGAACGGCAGGTACACGCCCAGACCGATCATCATGGCCGGAATGCCGAGCCAATACATGACGATGCCGGCGATAAAACCGCCTGCGAACCACGGCACGCTCGGGATGCCCGAGACCATGGTGGCGACTACGCTTGCCTGCGCGGCCACAAAGCTCTTGTCGGGACCAAAGGCGTCCGGACCATAGGCGGTGACGAGCGCGACCATGACGGCGGCAGCGACCAGTGCGCCCACGATGCCGCCGATGGCCTGGCCGATCCACTGTGCGCGCGGGTTGGTGCCCAGCACGGCGCCGGCCTTAAAGTCGTTCATGACGTCGCCCGCAAGGCCGCATGCCACGGCCACGATGCCGGCGATAAAGAACAGCTTGACCTGCGCAAGCTGCGCGAAGGCCGCTACGATGAGCATGACGATGAGCCCAAAGATCTCCATGGGGTCGATACCCGTCTGGCCGCAGCTCTGCGCACTCATGATGGTGGTGACAAAGGTGAACAGTGTGACGATGACGGCTGGGACGGGGCCAAGGTCGAGCGCGATGGCGATGATCACGGCGATGGCGGCGGTGCCCAGGCCGATGATGCCGGCGTCGAGCTTAAGCGAGCCCGAGATGAGCGACTGCTCGTCGGTGTCGGTGGAGCTGTCGGCGGCAAGACCGCGGACGATACCGGCGACCTGCGGCAGGATGTCTTTAAGGACGACGGCGACGCCAAAGCCCATCATAAGGCCCATGCCTAAGGACTTGACGATACCCTGCGCGGTCACAATATCGAACAGGCCGGCAGCGGTGCCGCCGACGATAATGCCAAAGTTGCCCAGCAGCGCGCCGGCAAACCAGAAGGCGACGGGGGCAAAGCCCACCAAAAAGCCGATGGACAGCAACATGGGCGAGTTGTAGATGGCAAAGGTCACGCCGGGGATATTGAGCGTGCACAGCATGCTGGGCACCACGCCCAGGGCGTCGCGCAGCACGCTATAGATGCCTGCGATGGCCATGGAGCCAAAGAGCTGCTTGCCGGTCTTGCCGCCAGCCTCGGTAGCACGCAGGGTCTGGGCTGCGGCGTTGCCGGTGGGAAACTCCAGCGCGGCGTCCACGATAAAGTGACGGTGGATGAGTGCCGTTGCCAGAAGGCCCAAGATGGTGCCGGCGAGCGCCACGATAAACATGTCGAGCCAGCTGATCTGGTCGGCATAGCCCAGCATCCAGGCGCCCGGGATGGTAAACGCCAGGCCGCCGGCGACCATGGCACCCGCGGACATGATGGTGTGGGTAACGTTGGCCTCGTTGAGGCTGGCATTGCCCATGAGCTTAAGGAAGAACAGCGAGATGACGGCAGCGAAAATGATCGGCCAGGGGAGGGCGCCCATCTTGAGGGCCGTGTAGGCCGAGCTTGCCGTGATAATCACGCAGCCAAGGACGCCGATGACGACGCCGCGCAGCGTGAGTTGACCGCGCATAGAAGTGCGGTTCGAGGGATTGCCCATATAGAACTCCTTTGCGTATATCCGCTTCCCCCGCAAGCGCCGCTACGGATACGGCGCGGGAAGTCGGGTTACCAAGGGCCGCCGCGTGAGCTCGCGCACGACCGCGCATCAGTATAGCGGCAAGGTAGTCATTTTGGGACGGGGCTATTTTAGCTACCCTTTGACAGTCGACGAATTATCTGGGATTGGGGCAAATATCAACCGACATATTGGGGTAGCTAAAATTGCCCCGTCCCAAAATGACTACCTGGGATGGCTGGTTCGGGTAGGCGATATACTGCTGGGCAGACGAAAGGAGCGCCGACGATGCTTAATGGGTGCGCATATATATTGACGGTCGACGTGGGCAACACGTTCATTCGCTTTGGTCTGTTTGCCGAGGATTCGGCCGCGGCGCAGGAATGCCCGCTTGCGACGTGCGAGATCACGACGCCGCCGAGCATTACGGCCGATGAGGCGCGCATGAGGCTCGCGCGGGTCATGGGCGCACTGGCAGCCGATGCGGGCATGCCTGGTGTGCTCGTTCCCGCGGCAGCAGTGCTGAGCTGTGTGGTGCCGGCGCTCGAGCGCCCGTGGAAGGCGGCACTTTCCCGTACCTGCACGGGGCGCGTGCTCACCGTGGGGCCGGGACTTAAGACCGGCATGCCCGTGCACTACGACGACCCGGCCGAGATCGGTCCCGATCGCATCGCCGACGCCGTGGCGGCCCGTGCCGTCTACGGCTCTCCGTGCATCGTGATCGACCTGGGCACTACGACCAATATCGAGGTCATCGATGCGCGCGGAACCTTTGTCGGCGGTGTTATCGCGCCGGGGCTGGCGCTCGGCGCTCGCTCGCTCTCGGCCGCTGCGGCGCGGCTGCCGCAAGTCGAGCCCTCGGCACCCACGCATGTGATCGGTCGCAACACGCGCGAGGCCATGCGCTCGGGTGTGGTCTTGGGTGAGGTGGCCCGTATCGACGGCATGCTCGACATGGTGCTTGCCGAGATGCGCTCGACCAAGGCGGCAGGCGAGGGCACCATGCCCATTGTCATCACCGGCGACGATGCCGAGGCGCTCGCGGCGTTGGTCGGCCACAGCCTGACGGTAGACGACGCGCTGACGCTGCGGGGTCTCGCCGAGCTGTACCGCATCAACCAAAAGCCTCGCCGCGCATAAAGCCAAGGACGTCGGCGCCGGGAGGAAACAGCCCCACCTTTCACCTGCTACAATGGGCCAAACTATTTCGATTTCGGAGGTGTCTGCCATGTCGGACGATCTTCATCAAACCGCGTCGGGCAAGCGCCGCGACGTTATTAGCTGGGACGAGTTCTTTATGAGCGTGGCCATCGCCGCGCAGCGCCGCAGCAAGGATCCCAATACGCAGGTGGGCGCGTGCATCGCCAGCACCAACCACCGCATTCTTTCGGTGGGCTACAACGGTACGCCCTCGGCGCTCAACGACGACTTTTTCCCGTGGGGCACGAGCGATGACCCGCTGCAGGACAAACATAACTACGTAGTTCATGCCGAGGCCAACGCCGTGCTCAACTACCGCGGCTCGCTCAAGGACCTTGAGGGTTCCACGGTCTACGTCACACTGTTCCCGTGCCACGACTGTGCCAAAATCCTGGCGCAGGTAGGTGTGGGCGAGGTTGTCTATCTGGACAATAAGTACGCCGACACCGACGACGGCCGCATCAGTCGCCGCATTCTCGACTCCTGCGGCATTAGCTTCCGCCAGGTTATCGTCGATGTCCACATTGGTACCGGGGAACAAACTCAGCAGTAGCGGCAGCGTGTACGAGCGCCGGGCGTTGGCAAAAGCGGCTAATTAAGCCCCGTCCCAAATTGACTGTCAAATTAACTGCTCGTGAAAGTCGTGTCCGCGCGCATGGACGGCTCGCGAGCGGGTACATGGCTGTAGTAACATAGCTCTGTCCGCGGGCGCGCCCGCGTTATTGTGAGAAAGGAGCCCCTGTGGCTGTTAACGAAGAGCTGCTTAAGAAGGTTCTTGAAGAGATTCGCCCCAACCTGCAGGCCGACGGCGGCGACATGGAGTATATGGGCGTTGATGACGAGGGCGTCGTCAAGCTGGAGCTCCAGGGCGCCTGCGCCGGTTGCCCCATGAGCGCTCTGACGCTTTCCATGGGCGTCGAGCGTATCCTCAAGGAGCACGTGCCCGGCGTTACGCGTGTCGAGCAGGTCAATGCCTCCGGCGAGGTCGAGGATCTGTACGACGAGTATGCGCCGTTCTGAGAAGCGAAAGCTGCGGGCGATGTGCTCCGCATAGACGTCATGCCCAAATGTGCGGCTGCGAGCGAAAGGCCCGCGGCCGCATTTGTATGTAGGGAGCAGGGGGACCGATATGCTCAACGACCTCTACCATATGCTTGATCCTGTCGCCATTTCGGCGGGGCCCATCACCATCTACTGGTACGGCTTGGCCTATGTGGTCGGAGCTCTGCTCACGGCGGTCGTCATGTACCGCACGCAGCGTCGTTGGGGTTTTGACATTACGGTCGACGACCTGATGAGTGTCGTGGTTGGTGTGGTCTTTGGCCTCATCATTGGCGCCCGTCTGTTCTACGTCATCTTTTACGGTGACGGCTACTACTGGGCGCATCCGCTCGAGATCTTTGCCACCAACGAAGGCGGCATGAGTTTCCATGGCGGCCTGGTGGGCGGCATCATCGGCGGCGTGCTCGTGTGCCGTATGTACAAGCTCGACGCCTGGACCATCGCCGACCTTGCCGTTATCGGTGCTCCGCTGGCCCTGTGCCTGGGGCGCTGCGCCAACTTTGTCAACGGCGAGCTGTGGGGCAAGCCGACCGATTTGCCCTGGGGCGTGATCTTTGGCGGCACCGCGGGCGATATGCCGCGCCATCCATCCCAGCTCTACGAGGCATTTCTCGAGGGCATTGTGCTCTTTTGCATTCTGCAGGTGCTCAGCCGCAAAAAACCGCTGCTGCCCCAGGGTACGTTTATGGGTGTGTTTGTGATGGGTTACGGCATCGTCCGCTTTTTCGTTGAGTTCGTGCGCGTGCCCGATGCCCAGCTGGGCTATCTGCTGGGCGGCGTCATCACCATGGGCCAGCTGCTGAGTTTGCCGCTCGTGATTGCGGGCCTGGCGCTCATCATTTTTGCCCTCCGCCGCAACCGTCCCCAGCGCATCTATCTCGACGCCTAACCACCACATACACCACAAAGGGGACAGGCACCTTTGTGGTGGTTTTGCCAGGCAACGATGACAGAACCGTAACGTTTCCCCAGATAAAACCTGCCAAAATAAACCTGTCCCTTTTTGGCAGGTTTCTAGAAAGGCTTTTCGGACTGTGAAGGATTCCGATCTCTCCACAACGGCTGCGCGCGACGCCGCCCGCATCGTTTGGTTTAAGCGCTATCCCGCCAAGCAGACGTTCGTCGCATTTTTGCTCGCCCTGCTGGCGACCACGGCGTTTTCCATCGATCCCGCCCCGGTGTCGAGCAACGCGGTCCTGGCGATCGATCCAAAGGCCTCGGGCATGCTTTACGTGTGCTACGAGGTACTCCTCTCATTTGCCGGCCATACCGACGCTGTGATGCTGCTCGCGCTGGCCTGCCTACTTACGCTGCCGTTTCGCTATGTGTTCTTTGGCCGCGGTGACGCTTGGCGTCCTTCGGTCGTGCTGCCATCGCTATTCTTTGCCGTCTGCATGGTGTTCGGCCGCAGTTACGACCTCACCGATTCGGCCGAGATTGTGCTGGGCGACAAGGCGCGCGTTATCTGCGCCTGGATTGGCGGCGCGGGCTGGATGCTTCTGGCGATTGTGTCCTTCTATCTGGCTTTTGAGTTTTTGGATTGGTTGAGTTCTCGCCGCATTCCGTTTTCGGAGGCGCATTTTGGCCGCGTGTGGCGTGTTACCCACGCCGTGCTCTCGGTCCATCCTTTTGTTGGGCCGTTTCTTGTACTCATGATTGTCTGGGCGCCCACGCTTATCGCCTCGCTGCCCGGCCTCTTTATGGGAGATACGGGCGCGCAGATCCGCCAATGGTTCAACTACCCCAACGGCACGAGCGACTACCTGCGCCTGCTTAACCCCAACGTGCTACTCAACGGCCATCATCCGGTGGTGCACACGGCCATCATCGGCTCGTGTGTGCAACTGGGGCTTTCGCTATTCAATAGCGCCAATGCGGGTCTAGCCATCTACACCTGCGCCCAATTTGTCATCACGGCCGCCTGCGTGGCCTATTCCATATCGTCGCTGCGCAAGCTGGGCGTGAGCCTGCCGGTCCGCGGCGTCATCTTGCTGTTCTTTGCGTTTATGCCGATGTTCTCCAACTACGCGGCGCTGCTGACCAAAGACGTACTGTTTGCCGATGCGTTTCTGGTACTGCTCGTTCAGACCGTCAAGCTCGTGGCATGTGGCCTGCCCCGTCGCGATGTCAATGCCGAGCGCGCGGGCGAGCGCACGCCTGTGCTCTTTGCGCGACACGACTGGCTGTTGCTCGTGCTGGGCGCCATGGGTTCCACGTTTTTGCGCAATGGCGGCCTGGTCTTTCCGTTGGCGGCCTGCGTGATTGCGGCGGCGTTTTGCGCCTGGGACGCGCATGTGGCCCGTCGCGTGGTCAAACAGTCTGGCGTCGCACCCTCATGCGCCACGCCGCGCTTCCGCTGGGCCGGCGTTCTCGCGGTGCTCGTGCTCTGCCTTGCCTCCAACATGTACTTTACCAAGGTCTTTATGCCCGCGCACGATATCACGCCGGGCTCCAAGCGCGAGATCCTCTCGATTCCGTTTCAACAGACGGCGCGCTTCGTCCAAAAGCACGACGGCCTTAATTCGGGCGTTAACCCCAAGGTCAAAGACGACGGCACGATTGAGGAAGCTCCCTGCGACGGTCTGGTGACCGATAAGGAACGCGCTGCGATCGATCGGGTGCTCAAGTACGAGAATCTGGGCCGCCGTTACAACCCCGACAAGTCGGATGCCGTAAAAAACTGTTTTAACGAGTACGCCTCGCAGGAGGACATCAAGGCCTATTTTGAGGTGTGGGCCCAGATGTTCAAAAAGGATCCCGAGTGCTATATCTCGGCGCTCATCAATAACTACTACGGCTACTTTTATCCGAGCGCCCGCGATGCGTGGGTCTACAGCACGGCGCGCAGTGCCGAGATCATGGCGAAGCCCGATAACCTCAAGTACTTCGACTTCTATCCGGCCGATAGCAAGGTTGTGCGCTGGTGCGACCACCTGATCAACCTGTATCGCGTGGCAGTACAACGCATCCCGTTTATCTCGCTCACCATGAGCTCGGCCACCTATGTGTGGATCATGATCGCTGTGGTGGTCTATCTGCTACGTCGTCATTCGTGGCGCGGGCTGGCCATTTGGGTGCCGCTGCTGGGCGTGCTCGCCGTGTGCCTGATCGGTCCCTGCAACGGCTCGACCTACATGCGCTACCTGTATCCAGTCATCGCCTGCATGCCCTTCGCCATCGGCGCCACCATCACCCGCAGCGACCTTCTCTGGTTCTAACTTGGTGCAAAGGGGACAGGTTACTTTGCACCAAGGGGCTGCATCATCACGACGCCTTCATTTTGGGGTTTATCTCGCAGGCCAGTAGGTATATCATAACGACGTTTGTTTATATTGCCCGAGCATCTGCGCTGGGCTTTAGGTCGAAACCGATAGGAGACACGTATGTCCGGACACTCTAAGTGGGCCACAACCAAGCATCGTAAGGGCGCGCAGGACGCCAAGCGTTCCGCCCTCTTCTCCAAGCTGAGCCGCAACATCACCGTTGCTGCCCGTCTCGGCGGCGACCCGCTGCCCGAGAACAACGCCAGCCTCGCCGCTGCCGTTGCCAAGGCCAAGGCTCAGTCCATGCCCAAGGACAAGATCAAGTCCGCTATCGACAAGGCCTTCGGTTCGGGTGCCGATGCCGCCGTCTACGAGAACATCGTGTACGAGGGCTATGGTCCCGCCGGCGTTGCCGTCTACGTCGACTGCCTGACCGATAACCGCAACCGTACCGCCGCCGATGTCCGTTCCGCCTTCTCCCACGCTGGCGGCAACCTGGGCACCTCCGGTTCCGTCGCCTTCCAGTTTGAGCGCAAGGGCCAGATCGTCGTCGCCAAGGAGATCCTGGACGAGAACGCCAAGAAGGAGACCATGATCGCCAACGGTGCTGCCGGTGACGAGGAAGAGTTCATGATGGCTATCGCCGAGGCCGGTGGCGACGACTACGAGGACGCCGGCGAGGAGTGGATCGTTTGGACCGCCGCCAACGACGTCATGGCTGTTTCCAAGGCGCTCGAGGAGCAGGGCATCCAGGTCAAGGGCTCCGAGACCACTATGGTTCCGACCACCCCGACCGAGGTCTCCGGTGCCGACGCCAAGAAGGTCCAGCGCCTCATCGACCGTCTCGAGGAGCTCGACGACGTTCAGGATGTTTACAGCACCATGGACATGACCGACGAGGTCATCGCTGCCCTCGAGGAGGAGTAGCGCCTGCACGGGTTAAGCCGTGCATATCTGGGCATAATGAAGCGAGCATACAAGCCTCGTGGAATAGATGAGCCGGATCCGCGTGCGTATGGCACCGGACCCGGCTCTTTTATAATGATGCGAATCGTTTTGCATTCTGCGGACCGAAACCTGAAGGGAGCGCGCGTGCGCGTACTCAAACGAGCCCTAGCAATCGTGTACCTTGCCGCCGCCATCGTGGCGCTGGGCACGCTTGTCTGCCAGTTCTGGGGACCGTATACGTATCGCTTTATGCTGCTGTTGCGTGACACCATGCCTCGCGTCGTCGTTACGGTGTGCGCCGCCATCGTGGCACTTGGCGTGCTCATCGGGTTTTTCCGCCTGGTGTTCGCGCGTCGCGAGCCCTCCTGCGTGCATCCGGCGGGGGAGCGCAACATCGAGGTCACCCTCGCAGCGCTTTCCTCGTGCGCCCGTGCCGCGGCGGAGTGCGATGATCGCGTGATGGTTGAGCGTATCGAGGCACGCGTTCAAGGCTCCGACGAGTCGCACGTTCGTTTTAAGGTCGAAGCCATCGCGCTCGACGATAAGGACGTTGCCGCTCTTGCCACCTCGATGCAGCAGCGCATCGAGAAGGCCTGCGACACCATGCTCGGCACGCCGGGCACGACCGCGCGCGTCCGTTTTTTGCCGTCCAAGACTACCGTCCAGACCGTGGAGGTTTCCGGTGAGTGATACCAATCAAGACAAGACCGTCCGCACCCCGCGCCTGACGATCGACCAGAACGCTACGCCGGCAGGCGAGTCCGCCGACACCACCCCCGAGACCGGCGAGCAGCACGACAGCGCCGCCAACGACTTTGACGAGGCCATGGGTCTCATCAAGGGTACGGGGGCGGCCATCTGGAGCTATGCCGTCCGTCATCCCAACACCACGCTCGGAGCCGTCGCTGGTTTTGTGCTCGCCGTGCTGGTGCTCACGCTCGGCCTGTGGGACACACTCGTCATCGCATTCTTTGTGCTGATTGGCGCCGTGATTGGCCAGATCCGTGACGGCGAGAACGGGATCGTCAACTTCTTCGGCCGTCTGTTTAGCGGCCGCTAGTATGTATTCGACCGCCGCGTGTGCGGTGGGCATAAGGAGGAACCATGGCTTTTAACACGAAGGTCGATGTGGCCGATACCGAGCTCGAGGCAGACGAGACCGTTGCCGCCGAGGCTGAGGACGTAACGCTCGAGGACGGGGCGCTCGTCGAGGCCGAGCCCACCGACGATGCGGACGAGGATGATGAGGAAGCGGACGAGTCCGAGGATTCGCTGACCTATTCCAACGGTGTGATCGAGAAGATCGTCGCCATGGCCACCCGCGAGGTGCCGCACGTCCTGGGCATGAAGGGCAACCTTATGCACTTTGTGCAGGAGCAGTTTGGTGCCGAGAACCTGACCAAGGGCGTGACGGTCGAGGTCACCGATGACAACCGCGTGGTCGTCAACATTTCCGTCATTATCGAGTACGGCGCCTACGCACCCGCGATTTTCGACGACGTTAAGGCGCGCGTGACCGAGCGTCTGGCCGCGATGACCGGCCTTGAGGTGGCAGGCGTCAACCTGCGCATCGAGGATGTCATCACCCCCGAGGAGTACGAGCACCGCACCAGCCAGCACGAGTAACCTACCAAATAGGGACAGGTTTGTTTCGATAGGTTTTACCTGCGAAAACGCTAAACGGTCGACCGCGCAAGCAAAAGTGCGGTCGACCGTTTTCTATATGCCCTCGATGTAGTCATTCCGCTCGTCTAACTTAGGGTTGCAATCTTCGCGTTCCGCGTTACCCTAATGGGCGCATTGTTTCCAAATTGTTAACGAGGGGTTGCCGTAATGGCCGACGAGCACGAAACAGAAAGCAAGGCATGGGCGATTGAGGCCGCCGCGGCAGAGGCGGCATCGCGTGCCGCCGAGGAGGTGCATCGTCCTCCCGTGGTGCCGATGGAGCGCGTGGTCGATCGCGCCGATATCGAGCGCGGCGAGCGTGCCGGTCAAAAGCGCAGCCAGGAGCCGGGCTTCCCGCGCTTTTTCGCCGAGCTCAATCTGGGCCTGATCCTCACGGCGTTCGCCATCGTTGCGTTTAAAACCCCTAATCATTTTGCCTTCGGCGGAACCTCGGGCGTGTCGGTCATTCTTTCCACGCTGTTCCCGACTCTGCCCGTCGGCGTCTTTATGTGGATCATCAATGCGGTTCTCGTCGTCTTGGGCTTTATCTTTTTGGAGCGCAAGGCAATCCTTTGGAGCGTTTTTGCCTCGTTTGCGCTTTCGGCCTATGTTTCTCTGTTTGAGCTCTTCATTCCGACGGATGTTTCGATGACGGGCGATATGTGGCTCGACCTGTGTTTTGCCGTTATCTTGCCGGCGCTTGGCAGTGCCATTGTCTTTGATATTGGCGCCTCGACGGGCGGCACCGATATCCTTGCCATGATTCTCAAGCGTCGCACGACGCTCGAGATCGGACGCGCCTTGCTACTGGTCGATATCGGCATCGTGACCATCGCGGCCTTTTTGTACGGTCCGCGCGTTGGCCTGTACTGCGTGCTCGGCCTGTTTGCCAAGACGCTTGTGGTCGACAAGGCCATCGAGAGCATTCACTTGCGCAAGGTCTGTACGATTATTTGCGCCGAGCCGCGCAAAGTCGAGGAGTTTATCGTCAAGCATCTCAACCGCACGGCAACGATCAGCCGCGGCTACGGCGCCTTCTCGGGCAATTGCGTCACAGTGATTATGAGCGTGTTGAGCCGTCGCGAGGCAGTGCAACTGCGCCGCTATACCCGCGATATCGATCCAGATGCGTTTATCACGATCGTTGACAGCTCCGAGATCGTGGGCAAGGGCTTCCGCGGCACGAACTAGCGCGGATATACCCTTCGAACCATTGAATAAAGCCGCCTACGTTTCAAATCGGTCATCTTGGGGTATTTGTCCCCACATTACGCGATAATGTTGCGAAAGACGTCGTTTGCGATCCAGGTGATTCGCTCTAGATACGAAGGGATGATTTCGATGTTCTGTTCGCAGTGTGGCGCCCCCCTGGGCGATAACGACAAGTTCTGCGGCGTGTGCGGTGCCCCTAATACCGTGGTCAAGGCCGCCGGCCCCGCTCCCCAGGGACAGTCTCAGCCCCAGCAGTTTGTTCCGCAACCGCCCGTGGCGAATGCGCCAAAGGGCTGTGTGGCTCAGGCGTTCCAAGACATGACCAAGACTCCGGGCGTGCTGCAGCGCGTGTGCCAGATTGCTTTTTTGCCGGCGCTTATCTGTGTCGTGTCGGTGCTCGTGCTGTTCATTCCCGTTATCGGCGGTATTGCAGCTGCCATCGGCTTTTTGGCCGCCTGCGTGGCGAGTGTGTGCGGTTCGGGCTTTGGCATCGAGTGGGGTCGCGACCTGTCGCTTAAGATCGATGACGGCATGGATCGTCCGTTGATGCGTTCCACATCGTTTGGCCTCGGGGTCTTTTCGAGCGTTATTTCGGTCGTGCTCGAGATTATCGCTGCCATTCCCGTTATTGGTGTAGTGCTTTCGCTGGTGGAGAGCGTGGTAATTGGCGCGGCGGGCTCGTATTCGTATTACGGCTCTTCTGCGCTCGAGACTGCGCTGTTTGGCTCGCTTGGCCTGCTTGTCCTGGCTATGATTGCCACGGCGGTCTTGGGAGTCTTCTTTAAGATGTTCGCCGATATCGCCGTGATGCACTTTGCGGTGACCGGTCGCGTCGAGAGCGCGTTTTCGCTCGACAAGGTCTGGGCGGCCTTTAAGAACAATAAGACCAAGCTGTTTTGCGCTTCATTCCTTCCCGAGTTTTTGACGGGCCTGGTCGCCAACGTTGTCACATGGATCTTGACGGCGGTCTTTGGCGCCATTGCCTCTGTCGGTATGTATAGCTACTACTATCGTCCTACGGGTATTGAGGCAATTGTTACCGGCGGTGGCATCTCACTCGTGCTGTTCCTGGTGCTGATCGCTTTCGTCACCGTATTTCTAACGGTCTTTGGCAAGATGCTCAAGCACCGTGCCGTTGGCTATTGGGTCGCACGTTATGCAAGCGAGTGGGCCGACGAGGATAAGGACGACGTCCTGACTTTTGTATTGCCCTTCGAGAAGAAGTCCGCTCCTTCGGGTTACAGCGCTCCGGATGTCGCGCCCGAGCCCGAGCCTGAGTCTGTCCCGGGATCTGCGCCGGAGTCCGAGCCCACGACGGAGCCCGCGCCAAGCTCCGACGAGGACCCGCAAGACGAGTAGCCCTGTCACCTGCCATTTGGGGACGGAGTAGAAATGGTAGAAATAGTGCTTGACGAATGAGTGGGGGCGGACGCGTCGAAACGTCCGCCCCCACTTTGACGTCGCGATGTGGCTACGGCTGCGAGATGGTCGCGATTCGACTACTCGTTGTGCTTCTCCTCGTGACGAGCGGCGGCGCGAGCTTCGTGGATGCCCTTGATCGCGGCATGGCGAGCCGTGCGGGCATCATGGATGGCGTCACGAGCCTCGGCGGACATCGCCTTGGCAGAGCGTAGCTTGGCGGCCAAGGCAGGATTGGTTTCGGCGACTGCGGCGATGGTGGGGCCGTCGAGCTCCTCTTGCGTGGGCTCGGCCAAAAAGTCGATAGCATACTGAGCGGCCACCATGGAGCCCTTGGCGAGCACGCTCTCGTCGATCTTATAGAAGCAGGAGTGCTGGGCATAGGTGGCGCCGATCTGGGGATTGCGCGTGCCCACAAAGGCAAGCACACCCGGTACACGGCGCAGGTACTCCGAAAAATCCTCGCCCGAAAGCGTGCCGCGATAATGGCCTTCGCCGGCTGCACCCAGACACTTGACCACGGCCTGACGACAACGCTCACTCGAGGCGACGTCGTTTTCGACCTTGTAGTTGGCGATGGTGTAGTCGGTAAGTTCAGCCTCGGCGCCCAGGGCCGCCGCAGTGTGCTCTACGATGCGGCGCATGAGCTCGGGCATTTCCTCGTGCGTCGAATCGCCATAGGTGCGCACCGTGCCGGCGAGGTAGGCGGTACCGGCGATAACGTTGCGCGCGGTGCCGCCGTGCAGCTCGCCGACGGTAATGACGGCCGGCTCGTAGGGGCTGATCTCGCGCGAAACGATGGTCTGCAGGGCGTTGACGATCTCGGCCGCCACCATGACGGCGTCGTGGCCGCGCTGGGGCATGGCGCCGTGGCACGAGGTGCCGCGGACATCAATGCGGAACCAGTCGGTATTGGCCATGCGCGGACCGGGCTCGCAGCTTACGGTGCCGGCGTCGACCTCACTCCAGATGTGTGCGGCGTAGGCGCCATCGACGCCGTCGAGCACACCCGTGCCGATCATGAGTTTGGCGCCTTGGCCGTTTTCCTCACTGGGTTGGAAGACGATGCGGACCTCGCCGTGGATGTCGTCGGTCATATGGCGCAGGATCTGCAGCGTACCGAGCATCATGGCAATGTGGCAGTCGTGGCCGCAGGCGTGCATGCAGCCCTCGTTGACGCTGGCGAACTCCTCGCCGGTCTGCTCGGTGACGGGTAGGGCGTCGATATCCGCGCGCAGCAGGATGCAGCGGCGCGGCGTGCCGTCCTCGCGGTAGGCGTCGGGTGCGGTGCCGCGAAGGGTCGCCACCAGGCCCGTCTTAAGCGGGCGCTCGTAGGGGATATTCATGGCGTCGAGCTGGTTGGCGATGTCAGAAGTCGTGCGCTCTTCGGCGAGGCTCAGCTCCGGGTGCTTATGGAAGTGCCGGCGCTGCTTGATGATGTAGGGCTCAAACTCGGCGGCGATATCTTGGATGGCTGCGGTGACGTCATCAGCCGCGCGGGCCTCGGTCGCTGCCATAATCTGCTGTGCCTTGGTCTTCGTCATGGTCGATTTGCTCCTTGCTGGTTTATCGCAAAATCGTACAGGCTCTTTCCAGTATGCCACCTGCCACTTGGGGACGGGGCAGAAATGGTAGAAATGGATACCTCCGTAACCTTGACAGGTCCAAATTGCTTATTCACGCAGCCTTGGATGCGGCTGTCAAGCTTGAAATCTACCATTTCTACCCCGTCCCCAAGTGGCAGGCGGGGCCGTTGGGGTTGGGAAAGGTGCCGTTTACCGCTTGACGTTTTGCAGCTGTGGCGGTGGAGTACACTCGGGGGTGTTGAATTACCTGCCAGAGATGGGGATGCCCATGCAACATATCGATCGGATTATCCGCTCTAAGAACGTCTTTACCTCGCAAGATGGCATCGATACCGCCCGTGAGCTGGCGATTGCCATCGCAGGCGACCGTATCGTCGCAGTCGGCAAGCCCGATGACGTGATCGCCGCCGCGCCTGCCGCCACGCCGGTTATCGACTACGGCGAGCAGTTTGTCTGCCCCGGTTTCCATGACGCTCATCTGCACTTCTTTCATACCTCGGTCGGTTCCTCGCCGTATATGCTCATGGATGGGGGCACGTCCGAGGTGGCGCTGGTACAGCACGTGCTCGAGTTTTCCCAGAATCTGCCCGACGACGCTTGGGTTGTGACGCAGGGCTGGCGCGACTACCGTTGGGACCCGCCCGAGCATCCTACCAAGGCGTCGCTCGATGCGGTATTTCCCGATCGTCCCTGCGTTATGTACTCGGGCGACGGCCACACGCTGTGGCTCAACAGTCGCGCTCTCGAGGCGCTCGGCGTCACGCGCGATAGCGAGCCGCCAGCGGGCGGCAGCTACGACAAGGACGCAAACGGTGAGCTCACGGGCATTGCTCACGAGGCGGCTGCCATGCAGCTGTTGCCGCGCTGCCTTGAGTGGCTGGGCGAAGATCGCATCGCAAGCGCTTACGCCGATCAAATGAGGCGCATGGCCGAGCAGGGCATCACCTCGATCTGCGACATGTCGCTCATGCCCATGCCGGGCTGCGATTTTATCCGCGACGACGTCTACGACAAACTGCAGACAGCCGGCAAGCTGGGCATTCGTGCCCATCTGTTCCCCACGCTGCTGGATGACCAGTCGCGTCTAGAAGAGCTGCAGGCACGTTACGCGAACAACGCACTGCTTTCGGCGCCGGGCTTTAAGCAGTTCTTTGACGGCGTGTCGAGCGAACATACGGCATATCTCACCGAGCCCTATACCAATCCGCGCTTCCCGGGCGACCAAGGCCGTCTGACGGTTTCCGCCGAGCGCATGCGCAAGCTGGTTCTGGCGGCTGCGGAGCGCGGCCGCGCCGTGCGCATCCACGTTATCGGCGACGGTGCGATTCATGCCGCGCTGGATATCTTCGAGGAAGCCGCCGGTCTGTACGGCCCGCCCCAGCACGGCCACAACACGCTCGAGCACCTGGAGAACCTCCTGCCCGAGGACATCGACCGCCTGCGCAAGCTCAACGTCGTCGCCTCGAGCCAGCCCTGCCATATTACGCTCGACCCGGGTGGACCGGAGCGCGATTTGGGCTTGGAGCGCAGCCGCATCATGTGGCCGTTCGCAACCTATAAGCAGCGCGGCATTCGCCAAGCCTTCGGTACCGACAGCCCCATCACGCCCGTTACCAGCATGGACGTGCTCTACACGGCTATCACACGCCAGGACCCCAAAAGCCACTGGCCCGAGGGCGGCTGGTTGCCGAGCGAGCGCATCGACGCGGCAACGGCTTTGCGCAACTACACCTTGGGCAGCGCCTATGCAGCAGGCGACGAGCAAAACCTCGGCAGCTTGGAGCCCGGCAAGTATGCTGACCTGGTGGTCTTGGACCAAAACCCGCTCACCGTTGACCCCCAAGAGCTGCAAGCCACCAAGGTTCAGGCCACCTACCTAGCCGGTAACCTCATCTACGAGCGCTGATGCTCATGCCGTGTCGTTAAACGCGGCCCGGGCGACTTATTTTGGGATGGCGCTCGAGCCACGTCTGTATATCGGTGGGGACTCGTTATGAGCGTCCCTGCTCTGCCGGATTTGTGCGTGGGGTGGAGGCGCTGCTGCCCCGCGCGTTCAAATTGGACATTTGCAATGCTGCCTCATGGTGTTTTGCATACTTCCCATTACAGATTGCATAAAAAGGTTGGGATGTTCTTTCTGGCCCTGGTGTACCCCCGCCTGGGCCGTGCAAAGAACGGAGTATTCAGCACTGCGAGCTCTGCCGGCGCCGTTGCGGTCGGGTAATGTCATGGGGATTGACGTCATTTTGGCGTCCGGGCAGGCACGAGGCATGCCTTTATGCCCTGATGGGGTCTGCCTGCCGACCCAAATCGCCGGTCGAAGGCGTCCTTGGGACCAATAAGATGTGTCTGGCGCGTATACAGCCATCCTGGTCTGCTGAATACTCCCAAAAATGCACGGTGCTCCCCAGGGGACCCGTGCGTGCAGCGAAAGCCATGCCCATGTTCCCATCTGCATCGCCATTTTGCTGCACTGACGTTTCTGAATGCCGCGCCCGAACTAGTTAACTTGGCTCCCGTGTGGCGCCGGAGGGGCGGGGTATAAGGTTTATCGCGAGTTCCGCACGAGCCGAAGGCCACTTAATGTGGCCTTCGTGCGAGCAGGACTGCCCGAGCAGGAAACCTTTTGCCCCGCCCCTCCGGCGCCACACGGGAACTGCGCACAAGTTATCCCCCGGCATTCAGAAAATCTAAGTGCCAAAAAATAAGATTTTTTGACTCTGTGTTGTATAACCCGCCATTCGTGGGTACCATTCAACGCGTACGCAAACAAATAGGGTTAATTCGCGTGGCATAACCACGCGGCCCAAAAAGGAGGAGACAAGCATGTCGTCTTTGAAGCCGCTTGCAGATCGTGTTCTGGTCAAGCCCGACGAGGCCGAGCAGAAGACCGCTTCTGGTCTGTATATCGCCAGCAACGCTCAGGAGAAGCCGCAGCGCGGCACCATCGTTGCCGTTGGCGCTGGCAAGGTCAACGACAAGGGTGAGCGCATCCCCATGGACGTCAAGGAAGGCGACGTTGTCATCTACGGCAAGTTCGGTGGCAACGAGGTCAAGGTCGACGGCGAGAAGTATCTGCTGATGCGCGCCGACGACATCTACGCCGTCGTCGAGGCCTAGTCTCATCAGGCTCTCTGATTCGTCTTTGAACGCGGTCGCCGCATAGGACTCGGAAGCGGCGACGTGAGTCACATTTCTTTTGGAGGATTACCTACCATGGCAAAGAACATTACGTTCAATACCGATGCCCGCGCTAAGCTCGCCAAGGGCGTCAACACTCTGGCCGATGCCGTTACCGTCACCATGGGCCCCAAGGGTCGCTATGTCGCCCTGCAGCGCACGTTCGGTGCCCCGACCATCACCAACGACGGCGTTTCCGTCGCCAAGGAGATCGAGCTCGAGGACAACATCGAGAACATGGGTGCCCAGCTGGTGAAGGAGGTCGCCACCAAGACCAACGACACCGTGGGTGACGGTACCACCACCGCAACCCTGCTCGCTCAGGCCATCGTTAACGACGGTCTTCGCAACGTCGCCGCTGGCGCCAACCCGCTGGCCATCCGTCGCGGCATCGACAAGGCCGTCAACGCCGCCGTCGCCGAGATGAAGAAGCAGGCCAAGCCGGTCGAGACCAAGGAGCAGATTGCTTCCGTCGGTACCATCTCCGCCGGTGACCCCGAGGTCGGCGAGAAGATCGCCGAGGCCATGGAAGTCGTGGGCAAGGACGGCGTCATCACCGTCGAGGATTCCCAGACGTTCGACATCACCATCGACACCGTCGAGGGCATGCAGTTCGATAAGGGCTACGTCTCCGCTTACTTCGTGACGGACAACGACCGTATGGAGGCCGTGATGAAGGATCCGTACATCCTCATTACCGACCAGAAGATCTCCAGCGTCCAGGACATCATGCCTGTTCTCGAGGCTGTCCAGCGCGCTGGCCGTGGCCTGCTCATCATCGCTGAGGACATCGACGGCGAGGCTCTGCCCACCCTCGTCCTCAACAAGATCCGCGGCGCCCTCAACGTCTGCGCCGTCAAGGCTCCGGGCTACGGCGATCGCCGCAAGCGCATTCTCGAGGACATCGCCGTCCTCACCGGTGGTCAGGCTGCTCTGGACGAGCTGGGCGTGAAGGTCGCTGACATCACCGCCGATATGCTCGGTACCGCTAAGTCCGTCACCATCTCCAAGGACAACACCGTCATCGTCGGCGGCGCTGGCTCCAAGGAGGCCATCGACGCCCGTATTGCTCAGATCAAGGGCGAGATGGAGAACACCACCTCTGACTTCGACCGCGAGAAGCTCCAGGAGCGCCTGGCCAAGCTCTCCGGTGGCGTTGCCGTCATCAAGGTCGGCGCTGCCACCGAGTCCGAGCTCAAGGAGATCAAGCACCGCGTCGAGGACGCCCTGCAGGCAACCCGCGCTGCTGTCGAGGAGGGCATTGTCGCTGGCGGCGGCGTCGCCTTCATGGACGCTGTTCCTGCGCTCGATGCAGTCGAGATCGACGACCCCGAGGAGAAGATCGGCGTCGACATCGTCAAGAAGGCTCTGACCGCTCCGGTCGCAACCATTGCCAAGAACGCTGGCTTTGAGGGCGCTGTCGTGGTCGACAAGGTCGCCGAGCTGCCCGCTGGCCAGGGTCTCAACTCTGCCAACGGCGAGTGGGGCGACATGATCGAGATGGGCGTCCTCGACCCCGTCAAGGTCAGTCGCGTCACCCTGCAGAACGCTGCTTCTGTCGCCAGCCTGATCCTCATCACCGAGGCCACGGTTTCCGATGTGCCCAAGAACACTCAGCTTGAGGATGCTATCGCTGCTGCTACCGCTGGTCAGCAGGGCGGCGGTATGTACTAAGGCCGACAAGGTCTAGAACTCCCACCGGGAATCCCGGGGGCGTGACGGGGCTTCTCTCCGGAACGTCCTCGGACATGCAAAGAGGCTCCGCATCGCGCTTCGCGCTGCGGAGCCTCTTTGCGTCCTGCGGAATGTTCCGGAGAGAAGCCCCGTCACGCCGCCGGATTCCCTGCGTTTACGGCCTTGAGGTCGGCTCGCGGAGAAGGACATGGTTGATGGGGGTACGTGTCCCTTTCGCTGTTTCGCGGCTTTGCCGCGAAAAGCGCGTTACTGTGGGATGGGTGGGGAACGTGGTTGTTGCGGCAACTGATCCCCACCATAAATTACCCATGGCATACTTGCGCGAAAGCCTACCCGTGCTAGACTTGGAATTGCTGTTTCAGGGCGGGGTGAAATTCCCCACTGGCGGTAAATCGGACGGTGCCAGAGGGGCGCCGTGGCGCAGGCGAGGTGCCTGCGTCCGAGCCGATGAGTCCGCGACCCGTGCGTGCGTTGGTTCACATGCCGGCTGAACTGGTGAGACCCCAGTACCAACGGTTAGAGTCCGGATGAAAGAGGCAGGTGATCTTATGTCTGAACAGTCGCAGCATATCCATTTTGAGAACACGAATAGGTGGAGCACCAAACAGCTCGTTACCATGGCGCTGATGTGCGCCTTGGGCACCCTGTTTATGTACGTGCAGCTGCCCATCCTTCCTTCGGCGCCGTTTTTGACCTACGACCCGTCGCTGGTGCCGGCGATGGTGTGCGGGTTTGCGTATGGTCCCGGCGCCGGTACTGCTGTTGCCGCTATGGCTATCGTTATTCACGCGCTCACCACGGGTGACTGGGTCGGTGCGCTTATGAACCTGGTTGCCACGCTGGGCTACATTCTGCCCGCGGCTATCGTCTACCAGAAGATGCATACCTATAAGGGTGCCGTGATTGGCCTGGTGTTCGGCGTCATTGCCGCTACGGCACTGTCTATGGTCGCAAACCTTACCATTGGCGTATGGTTCTGGTATGGCTCGGTCGATGCGATCGCTCCGCTCATGGTTCCTGCCGTGCTGCCGTTCAACCTTATCAAGACCGTGCTCAACTCGGTGCTCACGCTTGCAGTGTACAAGGCGGTCTCCAACCTCATCACGCCTAAAAAGAACCAGGTCAAAGGCCGCGCATGATTGATTGTCGAGGCGTTTCCTTTAGCTATGACGGTGTCACGCCGGCGCTCGACGGTATCGATCTGAACATCGAGGATGGCGAGTTTTTCTGCATCCTCGGCGGCAATGGGTCGGGCAAGTCGACGTTTGCCAAGCATCTGAATGCGCTGCTGCAGCCCGATGCAGGAACGGTGCGTATCAACGGCATGGACGCGTCCGATCCCGAGCTGGTCTACGACATCCGCTCGACCGCGGGCATGGTGTTCCAGAATCCCGATGATCAGCTGGTGGCAACGCTTGTCGAAGATGACGTTGCGTTTGGTCCCGAAAACCTTGGCGTGCCATCGGCGCAAATTGCGCAGCGCGTACGCGAGGCGCTGAAGGGTGTAGGCCTGGTGGGCTTTGAGCGCCACGAGACCCATGCACTTTCGGGCGGCCAAAAGCAGCGCGTGGCGCTTGCCGGCGTGCTCGCCATGGAACCGCGCGTGCTCATATTGGACGAGGCTTCCTCGATGCTCGATCCGCGTGGACGTAAGGGCCTCATGAAGGTTTGCCGCGCGTTGCACGATCGCGGCATGACCATCGTGATGATTACGCACTTTATGGAAGAGGCCGCCGAGGCCGATCGTGTCGCGGTGTTTCGGGCGGGGCGCGTTGCCATGCTCGGTGCGCCCGAGGAAATCTTGACGCGGGCGGACGAACTTGCCCAGCTCAACCTGGATATGCCGGCGTCGTGCTGTCTAGGCAGGGCACTCCGCGAGAAGGGCGTACCCGTTTGCGCGCAGGTGCGTGAGGCGGATATGGTCGCCGAGATTGCACAGGTTTATGCTGAGCGGAGCGGGGCGGACGTCGCTGGGCGGCCCTCCGCATCCGATTCTCGTGTGCTTGACCATGCATCCTCTGCAGCCGACGGGATGGTCGCGTCGGAACCCGTCATCGAGATTTCGCACCTCTCGCATAGTTACACGCTGAGCGCCCGCGAGCGCCGCCGATGGCGCAAGCACTCGACCACTGTGGGCGCATCGGGCAAACAGGCTCTTTGGGGCAGCGATCCAAACAGCCCCTGGGCGCTACGTGATGTTTCGCTGACGGTGCGTCGCGGCGAGTTTCTGGGCCTGGCGGGTCATACCGGCTCGGGTAAATCAACGCTGGTTCAGCATCTCAACGGGCTGATTCGTCCACAGGAGGGGGGCGTTTGCGCACTGGGACTCGACCTATCAAGCAAGAAAGGCGCCTCCGCGGTTAAGGCCAAGGTCGGCGTGGTGTTTCAGTATCCTGAGCGCCAGCTATTTGCCGAGACCGTGGCGCAGGACGTGGCGTTTGGCCCGCGCAACCTTGGCCTGCCGCAAGACGAGGTTGTTCGCCGTGTCGCAACATCGCTTGCGCGCGTGGGCCTCGACCTTGCTGCGATAGGCGACAAGAGCCCCTTTGAGCTTTCGGGCGGTCAGCAGCGCCGCGTGGCGTTTGCCGGCGTGCTCGCCATGGAGCCCGAGGTCCTGGTGCTCGACGAGCCCATGGCGGGGCTCGATCCGGCTGCGCGCAGGGATTTCCTGGAGCTCATCGATCGGCTCCATCGTGAGGGCCTGACCGTTGTCATGGTTTCGCACAGCATGGATGACCTGGCAAATTGTTGTGACCGTATCGTTGTGATGAACGAGGGCGCGGTGTTTGCCGATGGAACGCCCGCACAGGTTTTTGCGCACGCGAACGAGCTCAAATCGATCGGTTTGGGCGTTCCCGCTGCGCAGCGCATGGCATTGTCGCTCGTGCAAGCCGGTGTGCCGCTCCGCTGCGACAAGCTTTATACGGTTGAGGCGCTGGCCGACGAGTTGGCCGGCATGCTGCTAGGCTGCGCGGACGGACCTTTGAGGGCGTCGCGTCAGGCTGGTTCCAAGATGGCCACGCAAGAGGAGGGCTGCTAATGGAGGCATTCTCATTTGGCAGCTACTATCCGGGGGAAAGCGCAGTGCATCGCCTGGATCCGCGCACTAAGTTGCTCCTAGGTTTCGCATTTCTGATCACTGCGCTCACCGTCGGCAGCTTCCGCGGGCTGCTTCCGGTCGCAATTTTTGTCGTGCTGGTCTATGTCGCGGCCCGGGTTCCGTTGCGTCGGGTCCTATCGTCGATGGCACCACTGCTGGCGATTGTCGTGGTGGTCGCGGTGCTCAACCTGTTTTCCGATCAGAGTGGCCGCATTTTGTGGCAGTTTGGCTTTTTGCAGGTGAGCGAGGGCTCGCTGCGTTCTGCGACGTTTATGGCGTGTCGCCTGACGATGATGATGGCCGGCATGAGCGCCATTACGCTCACCACGCCGACGCTCGACCTCACCGCGGGTTTTGAGCGCCTGCTCGCACCATTCGCGCGCGTGGGGCTTCCGGCGCACGAGCTCGGCATGATTATGGGTATCGCACTGCGGTTTATGCCACAATTTGCCACCGAGATGAAACAGACGGCCGATGCACAGGCAAGCCGTGGCGCGCGCGTGACGGGCGGTCCGCTCGGTGGCGTGCGCATGCTCGGCAGTGTGGCGATTCCGCTGTTTGCTGGCGTGTTCCGTCATGCCGAGACGCTTTCGGCCGCCATGGATGCGCGCTGCTATCACGGCGAGCGGGGACGCACGCGTCTGCATGCGCTTACGTTTGGCCGCGGGGATGCACTGGCCGCGGTGGCGATGGCGCTGCTGGTGGCATGCGTTGTCGTTATCAATCTTCAACTCGTCTAAGCTCGATTCGAGCGCAAGAAAGGGGTCTCTATGACAGACATCGATCGCATGGCTCAGCTCGAGCGCGTCTGCTCGTATCTCAGGCGCATTCCGGCGTGGTATCTTGCCACGACCGATGCAAACGACGGACATCAGCCCCGCGTGAGGCCGTTTTCGTTTGCCATGGTCGATAACGACAAGCTGTGGTTTTGCACGTCGCGCGACAAGGATGTGTGGGCGGAGTTGAGCAAGAATCCCAAGTTTGAGGTATCGGGCTGGAAGCCGGGGGAGTGCTGGATCGTGTTAACTGGCGAGGCCGCACTCGAGGACGATGCATTCGTGAGTGACAAGGTGCGCCAGACGGGCTTTAAGCACATGGTGGGCATTGGCGAGCAACACGATAGTGCCAACGATGGCCGTCTTGCGTTCTTCTCGGTCCGCAACATCGCCGCGCGGTTCTGCGATATCGACGGCAGCGAAGAGCTCCTCGAGCTTTAATTTCCCAAATTAGCTGCCCATTCCAAAAAGACTGGTCAGATGACAGGAGGAAACGTGGACGGATTGAATACGGTGCTGGAGTATCTGACGTCGGTGCCGGCGTGGTACCTAGCGACGAGCGTGGATGGGCAGCCGCATGTGCGTCCGTTCTCGTTTGCGCAGATTCAGGACGGCAAGCTGTGGTTTGTAACGGCGCGCACCAAAGATGTGTGGCAAGAGCTGCTGCAAAACCAGCGCTTTGAGGCCACGAGTTGGTGGCCGGGCCATGGTTGGTTGATCCTGCGCGGGCGTGCGGGTCTGGACGACCGGGCTTCGGATGAAATGCGCGAAGCCGGGTGGAAGCATCTTGAGCGCTTGAGCGAGCACTATGAGGGGCCTAACGATCCCACGCTCGTCTTCTTTAGCGTCGAGGACCCCGAGGCTTTTATCTGCAATCACGACGAATGGGTTCCGGTCGAGCTCTAGGCTGCTCTGGGCGACCCTTAAGTTTGGTATTCCGCATAAGGTGGGCTCTGCATTGGCCAGCAGTATGATGCGCTGCGGCTAATGCAGAGCTCGCTTATTTTTTGTCAATTCTTTCAAGCGAATGTGTCGGGTATGTTTCAATGCATGAAGACACAAATTATTTGCGTAAATATGCATTCTCGGGTGCTAAAGTTTCAACCTACCTCATAACGACGGCTGCGGAATGCGCAATGACGCATAAGACCGCAGACAAGGAGTCCGATATGTCTTTAAAGGTTGGAATCGTCGGCGCGGCTGGATATGCCGGCGCCGAGCTTATTCGCCTCGTGCTCGGCCATCCCGAGTTTGAACTTGTTGCCATTACGTCCAACGCCGATGCCGGCCAGCTGCTGTCCGCGGTGTATCCGAGCTTTGCTGGCGTGAGCGATCTGGTTTTCACCACGCATGACGCCCCTGAACTCAAGAGCTGCGATGCGGTTTTTCTCGCCGTGCCGCACACGGCTGCCATGGCACAGGTGCCCGCTCTGCTTGCGTCGGGTGTCTCTTGCTTTGATCTTTCGGCCGATTACCGTCTGAGCGACGCGTCTGTCTTTGAGACATGGTATGCCGCCGAGCACACGAGCCCCGAGTTGCTCAAGACACGTGCCTTCGGTCTGCCCGAGTTGTTCTGCCGGGACTTAGAGACCGCTGCTTCCAGCCATGCCGCTGGCAGACCCGTGCTGGTCGCCTGCGCCGGTTGCTATCCCACCGCAACGAGTCTTGCTGCCGCGCCTGCCGTGCGTGCGGGCTGGGTGGCCCAGAGCGGCCCCGTAGTCGTCGACGCCATCAGTGGCGTGACGGGTGCCGGTAAGTCGTGCAACACCCGCACCCATTTTTGCAGCGCGGACGAGAGTCTGGAGGCCTATGGCGTAGGAAAACATCGCCATACGCCAGAAATCGAGCAAATTCTGGGCCTTACCGATCGCGTCGTCTTTACTCCGCACCTGGCACCGCTCAAGCGCGGCCTGCTCTCTACGGTGACGCTGCCGCTCGCAACGCAGGCTCTCGAAGCGCTGACTCTTGAGGATGCCGTCGACCATTACAAGAAGTTCTACGCCGGTCGTACCTTTGTGCGCGTGCTCGATGCCGGCCAGCAGCCCAAGACGGCTTCGGTTGTCGGTACCAATGCCGCCCAGATCGGCCTTGCGCTCAACAAGCGTGCGGGCGTGCTGGTGGCGACGGGAGCCATCGACAATTTGTGCAAGGGCGCTGCGGGCCAGGCGGTCCAGTGCGCCAACATCGTCTTTGGTTTTGACGAGCGACGAGGCTTGCCCACAGTGGCGTGCCCGGTGTAGCACATTCGATTATTAACGATTTGGTAGTCGGGTATCGAGTTTGGCGCCACTTTTAAGCTGGTCTCATGATTGTGGCTGGTATGGCGCACCAACCGATGCCCATTTTTTGTTTGACATAAGGAGTCGTAAAGACGATGAATGCTGAGCAGTTCGATATCAAGATTCGCGCCGTAGAGGGCGGCGTAACGGCGGCAGCCGGCTTTAAGGCGGCGGGCATCCATGCCGGATTCCGCAAGAATCCCGAGCGCCTGGATTACGCGCTCGTTGTGCCCGATAAACCCTGTCCCGGGGCCGGCGTGTTTACGACTAACCGCTTTTGTGCGGCGCCCGTGCAGGTGAGCCGTGCCAACCTGGGCGGTACGGACAAGGGCTATGGCATCATCGCCGGTGTTTCAATCAACTCCGGCAACGCGAACGCCGCCACGGGCGAGACCGGCCTTGCCTGTGCGCGCGAGACGTGCAATATCGCCTCGCAGGTCATTGGCTGTGAACCCCAGCAGATTTTAGTTGCCTCCACGGGCGTGATCGGACAGATTCTGCCGATTGACACGTTTGAGACGGCAATTCCGTCCGCCTACGAGGCACTCTCTGCCCATGGCGGCGCCGATGCAGCCCGTGCCATCATGACGACCGATGCGCATTCCAAGGAGTATGCCGTTCGCTACCGCAGTGAGGCTGTGGGCCATGTGGGCAACGTTTATACGGTGGGCGGCATGTGCAAGGGATCGGGCATGATCATGCCCAATATGGCCACCATGATCGCGGTCATTACTACCGATGCCCCCGTCGAGTCGGCGGCGCTCCACACCCTACTGCTCTCGACCGTTAAACAGACCTTTAATAAAGTGACGGTCGATTCCGATACCTCGACCAACGACACCTGTATCATGCTGGCTTCTGGCGCTGCCGCCGCGGATGCCGAGGCCATCGTCGAGGGCACTGACGCCTTTGACGAGCTGGCCTTTGCCGTGCACGAGGTGTGCGAGAGCCTGGCACGTAACATCGCGGCCGATGGCGAGGGTGCGTCAAAGCTCGTGACGGTTAACGTCACCGGCGCCGCCAACGACGAGGAAGCCGATATCGCCGCCCGTGCCGTCGCCAACTCGCCGCTCGTCAAGACCTGCATCGCTGGCCACGACTGCAATTGGGGTCGCGTTGCCATGGCGCTCGGCAAGTGCGGCGTAAAGTTTAATCAGGAAGACGTTTCCATCGACATGATGGGCATGCCCGTCTGCCGCGATGGCCTGACTGTTCCTTTTGACGAGGACGAGGCCCTGCGACGTTTTGAGGCGCCCGAGATCGTGATTTCGGCCGACCTGGGCGCAGGCGACGCGGCAACGACCGTGTGGACCTGTGACCTCACGCACGAGTACATCTCAATCAATGGTGACTACCGCTCCTAGACTCCAGGCACGCTGCGCATCTCGCCGCGATTGCGGGCAGCGGAGCACAGCGCGATAACGATACGAAAGACGAGGCAGATTATGAAATTCGCACGCGATTGTCGTTCGAGCGAATCCAACGAAGCAACTGCGCAGCTGCTGTTCGAAGCGCTGCCGTGGATTAAAAACCTGACCGGCAAGACGGTCGTTATCAAGTATGGCGGGGCCGCCATGGTAGACGAGCAACTGCGTCGCGACGTGATGAGCGACATCGTTTTGCTCAAGATTATCGGCATGCGCCCCGTCATCGTGCATGGCGGCGGTAAAGCCATCAACGAGGCGCTGAGCCATTACGATATGCCCGTCGAGTTTAAGAACGGTCAGCGCGTGACCACGCCGGCGACCATGGATATCGTGCGCGAGGTGCTGGGCGGCAAGGTTAACCAAGAGCTGGTGGCGGCAATCAACCACCACGGTAACTTGGCCGTGGGCGTATCGGGCAGCGACGCCGGCACGCTCATCGCCGAGCCGCTCGACCCCGAGCTCGGACGCGTGGGCAAAGTGACGCATGTCAACACCGACTACATCGAGAACTTGCTCGATAGCGAGTATATTCCCGTCATCGCTACCGTCGCGGCGGGGGAGGACGGTGGCTTCTTCAATATCAACGCCGACACCGCCGCCGGTGCCGTTGCGGCGGCGCTCCACGCGCACAAGGCGATCTTTTTGACCGACGTCGACGGCCTGTACAAGGACTTTAGCGATAAAGACTCGCTCATCTCCAACCTAACGCTCGACGAGGTTAATGAGATGCTCTACGGTGGCGAGGTCGATAAGGGCATGATTCCCAAACTGCGCGCGGCCGTCGATGCGCTTGTCGGCGGCGTATTTCGCGCTCACATCATTAACGGTACCACGCCGCATTCGCTGCTCCTGGAGCTGCTGACCGATGCCGGCGTCGGCACCGTGATCCACTCTACCGAGACGGCCTACGAATTTGATACGCACCCGCACCCGCTTTCGACCTTTGCGGCGCGCCTGACCGAGAACCTCGACGAGGTCGAGAAGCTCCAGACGGTCTAGCTGGTTAGAAATCGTCACACCGTTACACCCACAGTCCGCGCCACCTGGCGCTTAACGAAAGGCATCTCATGTCACTTGCAGCTCAACAATCGCTCGAATCCCACTACGTTATGCAAACCTTTGGCCGCTCGCCGGTCGAGTTTGTCGAGGGCCACGGCATGAAGCTCACCGGCGACGATGGTCGCGAATATCTCGATTTTCTTGCAGGTATTGGCGTATGCAGCCTAGGCCACGGCAACCCGGCGGTGCTCTCGGCGCTCGAGGCCCAGGCCAAGAAGCTCCTACATGTCTCCAACTACTTCTACATTGAGCAGCGTGGCCAGGTCGCGGCGTTGCTGTCCAAGCTCGCCAACGACGATGCGGACGGTGCGCGCGTGCTTGCCGACGCGATTGCCGCTGGCGACGAGACCACGGCGGCGGCGCTTGGCGCTCCGGCTGCGGGCGAGCAGGTGTGGGAGACGTTCTTTGCCAATTCCGGTGCCGAGGCCAACGAGGGGTCTATGAAGCTCGCGCGTCTGTACGCCAAACGTGCCGGCAACGGTGGCAACACCATCGTGTGTATGCGCGGCGGATTTCATGGTCGTACGCTCGAGACCATTGCCGCGACCATGCAGGATTGGCTGCAGGACAGTTTCCGCCCACTGCCGAGTGGATTTGTGGCATGCACACCCAACGATGTAGATGAACTGCGTGCAATTTTTAAGCAGTTGGGAAGCGAGATTTGCGCTGTGATGCTCGAGCCGATCCAGGGCGAAAGCGGTGTGCATCCCATGACCGAGGAGTTTATGGCGGCGGCGCGCGACTTGGCACACGAGGTGGGTGCCGTGCTTATCGCCGATGAGGTCCAGTGCGGTATTTTCCGCTCCGGCAAGCCGTTTGCGTTCCAGACTTATGGTGTGGAGCCCGATATCATGAGTCTTGCCAAGGGCATCGCCGACGGCGTGCCCATGGGTGCCGTGGTGGCAAAGAAAGAAATCGCTGACATCTTTAAGCCCGGCGACCATGGTTCGACCTTCGGCGGCAGCTGCTTGGCCATCGCGGCGTGTGCCGCGACGCTCTCCGCGCTTGTGCGCGGTGACTACGCAGACCATGCCGCCAAGGTGGGTGCCTATATGGAGGCAAGGCTCGCCAAGCTGCCGCATGTTACCGAGGTGCGTGGTCGCGGCCTAATGCTCGGCTGCGATTTGGACGATGCTGCGGGTGATGCGCACGACGTTGTGGCTCGCGCATTGGTGGCTGGTGCCGTGATTAACGCTACAGGTGCACATACACTGCGCTTCCTGCCGCCGCTCGTGTGCGAGGAAGCCGACGTGGACAGCTTAATCGAGATCCTGGCGGGTGTTTTTGCTTAGCGTCATCAGGCATAGCAATTTGAAGCGGGTTCCAGACCGTCACGTGCCGTTTGGCGCACGATTGGGCGAACTGGAGCCCGTTTTGCTATCGATTTGCCATGGCTGGGATAGGCCGTGTGCAAAAAAGAAAGGCCCCCATCGCTGGGAGCCTTTTCAATCAAGTGGTGGGCGATGAGGGATGTCCGCGTGCGGCTGGCGCCGCCCGAGCCCCGCTTCGTCGCTCCGCTCCTCGCGTGCTGCGCTGGAAAACGCTTCGCGTTTCCTCAGCTCCGCACCCTTGCGGGTTCGAATCCCATGCACCGGGCGCAAACAAAAACGGTCCCCTTGCGAGGACCGTTTCCAATTCAGTGGTGGGCGATGAGGGATGTCCGCGTGCGGCTGGCGCCGCCCGCGCCCCGCTTCGTCGCTCCGCTCCTCGCGTGCTGCGCTGGAAAACGCTTCGCGTTTCCTCAGCTCCGCACCCTTGCGGGTTCGAATCCCATGCACCGGGCGCAAACAAAAAC